>CAZMXH010000445.1:0-3138 GCA_964570165.1 uncultured Actinomycetes bacterium | reverse complement strand
ACCGAGAAGCAGGGCGGGTCGGACGTGCGGGCAAACACCACGTCGGCGGTCCCCGCGGACAACACCGGATGGTACGTGCTGACCGGCCACAAGTGGTTCTGCTCGGCTCCGATGTGCGACCTGTTCCTCGTCCTCGCCCAGACTGACACCGGGTTGACCTGCTTCGCCGTCCCCCGGGTGCTCGACGACGGCAGGCGGAACCCGTTCCTGCTGCAGCGTCTCAAGGACAAGATGGGCAACCGCTCCAACGCCTCCGCGGAGGTCGAGTTCGACCAGACCTTCGGCTGGCGGCTCGGGGAGGAGGGGCGAGGGCTGGCCACGATCATCGACATGGTCGCCGCCACGCGGCTGGACTGCGTGCTCGGCTCGGCAGCGCTGCTGCGCCGCGCAGTCGCGGAGGCGACGTGGCATGCGGCGCACCGCTCGTCGTTCGGGGCGCTGCTCGCCGACGCCCCGCTGATGCAGTCCGTGCTCGCCGACCTCGCGCTCGAGTCGGAGGCGGCCACGACGCTGGGGATGCGGCTCGCCGCATCCGTCGACGCCGCCTCGGACGCCGGCGAGCAGGCGCTGCGGCGGATCGGCCTTCCGATCGCCAAGTACTGGGTGTGCAAGCGGGCGCCGAGCGCCGTCGGTGAGGCGCTCGAGTGCATAGGCGGCAACGCCTACGTCGAAGAAAGCGACATGCCGCGCCTCTACCGCGAAGCTCCGGTGAACTCGCTCTTGGAGGGGGCCGGCAATATCCAGGCATTGGACCTGGTGCGGGTGCTCACCCGCGAGCCGGAGGCCGTCACGGCGTGGCGGGAGGAAGTCCGCCAGGCCGCTGGAGCCGACAGACGCATCGAAGAGGCGCTCACCGAGACCGACGGCCTGCTGGCAGAGGTCGCCGCCGACCCGGCCGCGGGGGCGATCCATGCCCGCCGGCTGGCCGGCCGGATGGCGGTGCTGCTCCAGGCGTCGCTGCTGGTGCGGTTCGCGCCGCCTGAGGTGGCGGACGCGTTCTGCGCGAGCCGGCTCGGTGGTTCGATCGAGGGCGTCTACGGCGCGCTGCCGTCCGGCCTGAACCTCAAGGCGATCCTGGACCGGGCGACGCCGCAGCCGAGATAACCTCAGAGGTCAACCGAGCACTCCGGTACCCGCTGCGCATCGACCACCCGCCGCCCGTCGATCTCGACGGTGACTGTCCCGTCGCAGCCGGAGCTCGACAGGGTCCCGTCGAAGGTCGCCGTCGCGTGCTGGCCCTCGATCGTGGTCCCGTCGCAGGTGGCGGTGCCGGTCAGGGTGGCGCCGTCGGGCGAGAGGTCGGTGGAGCAGTCCGGGCCGCTCTCCAGTTCGATGCCCTGCTTCGCCAGCTGATGGCTGATCCCTCTTTCCAAGGCATCCTCGGCCATCGAGTTGACGCTGTCGGACAGCCGGTCGGAGATCTCCGAGCACCCGGTGACGGCGAGCAGCGACGCGGCGGCAATGGGCAGAAGTCGGCGCATTCCGGCGATCGTAGCCCGGTGCCCGCGCGGACGGCCACACGCCCCGGCCGTCCACATTCTGGGCTCTTTGTCCACATGCTGGCTGGCGGGCTGTTTCGCCGATCAACCCGGCTGGCATGATGAGGCGCATGCTTGCTGTCACCCCGTTGCTCCTCGTGGCCCGCCGCCACGTCGACTACGGTCGCGTGTACAGCATGTCCTGTCGTTCCCTCTGACCGCGGCCTGACCAACCGCCGGGCGACGCGGTCCGCGCTCCGGGCGGGGCTGGCGCGGCCCCTCTAGCAGCCTGGCGCGGGCGTGCGGCCCCTAGCCTCTCGAGGGAACCACTGTGAGCACCACCACGACACAACCGCGACCTGTACGGCGACAGCGTGGCGAAGGCCAGTGGGCCTTGGGCTACCGAACGCCGCTGAACGCCAACGAGCAGACCAAGAAGGACGACGACGGCCTGCACGTCCGGGACCGCATCGAGCGCATCTACTCCCGCCGGGGGTTCTCCAGCATCGACCCCGCCGACCTGCGCGGGCGGTTCCGCTGGTGGGGGCTGTACACCCAGCGCCGGCCCGGCATCCCCGGCGGGCGGACCGCCGTGCTGGAACCGGACGAACTGGACGACGAGTACTTCATGATGCGCGTGCGCATCGACGGCGGTCAGCTCACGACCGACCAGTTGCGTGTCGTCGCCGACGTGTCGACGACCTTTGCGCGGGACACGGCCGACGTCACTGACCGCCAGAACATCCAGTTGCACTGGGTCCGCATCGAGGACGTGCCGGAGATCTGGCGGCGGCTCGAGGCGGTCGGGCTTTCGACGACCGAGGCCTGCGGGGACGTCCCGCGGGTGATCCTCGGCTCGCCGTTGGCCGGGATCGCGGCCTCCGAGGTGCTCGACCCGACCTGGGCGATCAACGAGATCCACCGGCGCTACGTCGGCTCGCCGGAGTTCTCCAACCTGCCGCGCAAGTACAAGTCCGCCATCAGCGGGCTGCCCGACGTGTCGCACGAGGTCCTGGACGTCGCGTTCGTGGGCGTCGTGCACCCCGAGCCCGGGCCCGGGCTCGACGTCTGGGTCGGCGGCGGCCTGGCCACGAACCCCAAGCTGGCCAAGCGGCTCGGCGCCTGGGTGCCGCTGGGCGAGGTACCCGAAGTCTGGGCCGCCGTCACGGCCGCCTTCCGGGACTACGGCTACCGGAGGCTGCGGGCGAAGGCCCGGCTGAAGTTCCTCATCGAGGACTGGGGCGTCGAGCGGTTTCGCCAGGTCGTCGAGCAGGAGTACCTCGGGCGGCGGCTTGTGGACGGGCCGGCGGTCCCGGTTCCCGAGCGTCCCGTGGACCACGTCGGAGTCCACCGGCAGCGGGACGGCCGGTGCTACGTCGGCGTTGCGCCGCTTGTCGGGCGAGTGTCGGGCACCGTGCTCGCCAAGGTTGCCGACATCGCCGAGGCCCACGGCTCCGGGCGGGTTCGCACGACGCCGCACCAGAAGCTCGTGGTCCTCGATGTGGAACCGAGCCGGGTGCCGTCGCTGGTCGATGCGCTCGACGCAATCGGCCTGCCGGCGCGTCCCAGCGTGTTCCGGCGGGACACGATGGCCTGCACGGGCCTGGAGTACTGCAAGCTCGCGATCGTCGAGACCAAAGGGTTGGCGAGCGCCGCGGTC
>CAZMXH010000444.1:715-3140 GCA_964570165.1 uncultured Actinomycetes bacterium | reverse complement strand
CTGGCAGGTCAGCCGGTACCCAGCCGCCACCTCGTCCTCCTCGAGCGCGTAGTTGCGATCCATCGCGACCTCACCGTCGAGCAGCTTGGCCCGGCAGGTTCCGCACACACCGCCCTGGCAGGCGAAGGGCGCGTCGTTGCGCACCCGCAACACCGCCTCCAGCACCGTCTCGTCCGGATCCTCGACCGCGACCGTGCTCTTCCGGCCGTCGAGCACCACGGTCACCTCGCTGCCCTCCGCCACGTCAGCGGCAGCCGCGGGCGCCTCCGCCCGAGCCGGCAGGTCGCCGACATGGAACAGTTCGGAGTGCACCCGCGCCCGCTCGACGCCTCGGGCGGCGAGCGTGTCCCGCGACTCCGTCACCATGGTGTAGGGCCCGCACAGGAACCAGTCGTCGACCGTGTCCGGCGGCAGCAGCGTGTCCAGGAACCGGCCGAGCCGCTCCCCGTCGATCCGGCCCGACTTCAGCTCGGCCTCCTGGGTCTCCCGGGAGAGAACGTGCACCAGGTTGAGCCGGTCGGGGTACCGGTCTTTCAGGTCGGCCAGCTCGTCGAGGAACATCACCGTGCGGCTGGTGCGGTTGCCGTAAAGCAGCGTCACCCGGCTGGCCGGCTCGGTCTCCAGCACCGCCGTGACGATCGACAGGACAGGGGTGATGCCGCTGCCTGCGGCGATCGCCGCGTAGTGCTTCGCGTGGGCAGGGTCCACCTGAACGGTGAACCGCCCGGCGGGCGTCATGACGTCCAGTTCGTCGCCGGGTTTCATGCCATCGAGCGCGTACGCGGAGAAGACGCCGCCCGGGATCCGTTTGACCCCGATCCGCAGCCGGCCATCCCGGGGGGAGGAGCAGATCGAGTAGCTACGCCTCGTATCGTCGCCGGCCGGCAGCGCGACGTTGACGTGCTGACCGGGTAGGAACGCGTACTCGCCCCGCAAGTCGGCCGGCACTTCGAAGCTCACCGCCACCGCGTCGTCGGTAAGCCGGTCGACCGCTGCGACGCGGAGCCGGTGGAACACCGAGTGCCGGCGCCCCGCGGTGTTCTCGCTCATCTCGCTACAGCGTCTTGAAGTGGTCGAACGGATCGAGGCAGGCCCGGCAGGCCCATAGCGACTTGCAGGCCGTCGAGCCGAACCGGCTGACCTCGCGAGTGTCAGGTGACCCGCAGTGCGGGCACCGGACCGTCAGCTGCACTGCGACCGAACCGGCGCGGCGCTGCTCAGGTGGCGCGATCCCGGCCGCACGAAGCTTGTCCCGGCCTTCCGGGGTGATCCAGTCGGTGGTCCAGGCCGGTGACAGCACGACTCGGACCTCCGCATCGTCCCAGCCGTGGGACCGCAGCCGGTCCAGGATGTCGGCGCGGATGGCGTCCATCGCGGGGCACCCGGAGTACGTCGGCGTGATCTCCACGACCACGTGTCCCTCGTCGCCTACCGCGACCCCGCGCAGCACGCCGAGGTCTGCGATGCTGATCATCGGAAGCTCCGGATCCGGAACGGCCCCGACGATGTCGCGGACGGCGGCCTTCGCGGTGCTCGAGAGGGCCGTCACCATGACGCCCCCGGGTGCGACCGGTGCAGATGCTGCATCTCTGCTAGCAGGTAACCCATCGATTCGGTATGGATGCCGCGCCGCCCGCCCCCCGCTCGGTACGCCGGCTCTGGGGGCGTCAGCGTGGCCTCGGCCAGCACCGGCTCCACGTACCCGGCCCACGGCTGGCGCAGCGCCGCCGGGTCGACCGCGATACCGTCCGCGCTCAGCGCGTCGGTCACGGCGTCGGTGGCGAACATCTCATCGACGTACGGCCATATCTCCTCCAGCCCGGCCTGCATCCGCCGGTGGCTCTCCTCGGTGCCGTCGCCGAGCCGCACCACCCACCGTGTGGCGTGGTCACGGTGGTAGGCGACCTCCTTCACGGCCTTGCCCGCGACACCCGCGAGGGTCGCATCCGCGCTGTCGACGAGCCGGCTGTAGAGCTCGTACTGGTACGACGAGAAGGCCAGCTGGCGCGCCATCGTCACCGCGAAGTCGCCGTTCGGGCGCTCGACGAGCTGCACGTTCACGTACTCGCGCTCGTCGCGCAGGAACGCCAGCGCGTCCTCGTCCCGTCCCCTGCCTTCCAGCTCGCCCGCGTACGTCAGCAGTGCGCGCGCCTGTCCCAGCAGGTCCAGGGCGATGTTGGCCAGGGCAACGTCCTCCTCGAGCTCCGGCGCCGAAGCGATCCACTCCCCCAGCCGGTGCGAGAGGATCAGCGCGTCGTCGCCGAGCCGCAGCGCGTACTGGACGACCGGGGCTGGCGCGCGCGGCGAACTGACCGCGCCATCCCAGGTTCCTAGACTCACAGCTGCTGCACCTCGTCCGGGATGTCATAGAACGTCGGATGCCGGTAGGCCTTGTCGGCGGCAGGGTCGAAGAACGGGTCCTTCT
>CAZMXH010000444.1:0-705 GCA_964570165.1 uncultured Actinomycetes bacterium | reverse complement strand
CTCGCGGTGATCATCGAGGACGGAACCACCCAGATCGAGACCCCTTCATTGCGTCTGGTGTACACGTCCCGCGCGTTGCGCAGCGCCAGCTCGGCATCCGGCGCGTGCAGGCTGCCGACGTGGATGTGGGACATGCCCCGGCGCGCCCGGACGAACACCTCCCACAGCGGCCACTCACTACGGCTCACGCCGCTACCTCCGCGCGCCCGGCGCTCTCAGCAGCCCGCTTGGCGGCGTAGGCCGCCGCAGCCTCGCGGACCCACGCGCCGTCGTTGTGCGCCGCGACGCGCCGCGCCATCCGCTGGCGGTTGCATGGGCCGTCGCCGGCCACCACCCGGAACAGCTCGTCGTAGTCCGGCGGCGTGTAGTCGTAGTGCCCGCGCTCGGCGCTCCAGCGCAGGTCGGGATCGGGGATGCGGACGCCGAGCACCTCGGCCTGCGGCACCGTCATGTCCACGAACTTCTGTCGCAGCTCGTCGTTGCTGAACCGCTTGATGCCCCATCGCATCGACTGCCCGGTGTGCGTGGACGCGGCGTCCGGCGGACCGAACATCGCGAGGCTCGGGTACCACCAGCGGTCGACCGCGTCCTGGGCCATCTCCTGCTGCGCGGGCGTGCCGCGCATCAGCGTGAGCAGCAGCTCGTAGCCCTGGCGCTGGTGGAACGACTCCTCCTTGCAGATGCGCACCATGGCGCGGGCGTACG
>CAZMXH010000443.1:0-3143 GCA_964570165.1 uncultured Actinomycetes bacterium | reverse complement strand
TTCGATCACGTTCGGCAGGCGCGCCCCTGCCGCGACCGGGCCGCAGACCTCGTGTAGTGAGGGCGCGCCTGCCGAACGTGATCGAACGACGAGCCGGTCAGTCGCTCAGGAGGCCGCGCCGGTAGGCGACGGAGACCGCCTCGGTACGGCTTCCAGCGCCGAGCTTGCTCATGACCCTGGACAGGTGCACGCTGACGGTCTTCTCGCTGATGAACAGCTGTTCCCCGATCTGCCGGTTGGTGAGTCCCTCGGCCACCAACCGGAGCACGGCGGCCTCGCGTGGTGTGAGAATGTCCAACCCCGGCTGGGTTGTGCCGGGCAGGTCGAGCCGGGCCCTGCCGGCGAGCTGCCTGCAGGCATCGGCCAGGGGTGCCGCGCCGAGCCGCTCGGCGACGTCCAGCGCTGCGACAAGCTGCTCGGAAGCGGCGTCACGCTCAGCACGCATGACCAATGCCTCGGCGAGCCGCCAGCGCGCCAGCGCCTGCGGGTAGATCTCGCCGTAGTCGAACGCCGCGATGACCGCCCGCCACAGGTCGGGATCGTTCTCGCCGAGCAACCGGCTACGTTCGGCGCGCATCCGGGCCAGCCAGGCGTACCCTTCCGGACCTATCTCGGCTGCCCTTGGCCTGCCGTGTTTCGCGGTCTGCGCTGCGTAGTCAGCCAGCCGTTCGCCCGTAGCGACGGCCTGCTTCTCCACGCCGTCGTCGGAGTGCTGCCGGGCCCGCTGCGCGAGGTCGGCCTGGGCGGCGAGCCCGAGCGTGGCCAGCCGGATGCCGCCCATCGGCCACCCCGGCTTCGAGGTCTTACGCATCGAGTCAAGAGCCTCGTCCACGGTCGCGGTCGCCGACTCTGGGTCGCCCTGCCAGCCCGCCAGCTCCGCGCCTGCCACCCCGGCGAGATGGGCGATCTGGAAGTCGCGGCGCCACTCCGGACGCAGCTGGTCGAGGTCCGCGCTCGCCGCCGCGAAGTGTCCGCGGCCAACCCGCACGATGGCTCGGGACGCCGCCAGCAGCGCCGAGATGGTGTCCGAGACGTGGTCGCCGGGAGCGCTCGCGGCGCGCTCGGCGTCGTCCCAGCTGCCTCGGGCGTAATGCGCCATGACCTGCATCCATCGCAGCTCGAGCCCGTAGGTACTCCAGGTCAGGCCGAGCTCTGCCGCTCTCCGGCAGCCGTCGTCGGCGTGCTGCGCGGCGAGGTCGAGCAGCCCCTGCTCGTGCCGCGTGACTGTGAGGTGGTTCATCGCGCGCAGTTCCACGTCCGGCGCGCCCGCCTGCCGGGCGAGCCCCCGGGCATGCTCGAACTGGGCGCAGGCTTGCTCTATGCGCCCCTCCCGCTGCTCGGCGAAGGCCAGGGAGATGTACCCGTCGGCCTCGGCGCTGAGTGTTCCGGATGCTCGAGCGTTCTCGACGGCGGCCTCGCCGAAGTAGCGGACGTCGCCGTCCCGCCAGGTCCGCGCCAGCAACGCGAGAACCCAGGCGCGTTCCGGGCTCGGCGGTTCGTCACGTACCAGGTCCCATGCCTCGGTGATGGTGCGCTCGGCGGACTGCGTCCGCCCGTTGGCGAGCAGGATCTCGGTGACCTGCCGGCGTACGTCGGCCCGCAACGCAGAGTCGTCCCGCTGGTCGGCCAGCGGCAGCGCGGCGCGGCTGTAGGCGAGGGCGCGCTCCGGCTGGCCGGCGGCGCTGGCGACATACATGGCCTGGCGGTACAGCTCCAGGTCGTCCGCACTGCCCGACCCCCTGGGATCGTCCACCGCGTCCCACAGCTCCAGGGCCTGCTCCAGGTGGCGCAGCGCCGCGGAGAAGGCTCCGACCTGTATGGCGTTCTGCGCGGCTTGTACCGACGCGGACAACGCGGTGGGCAGATCGTTGCTGTGCAGGCTGTGGTACGCCAGCGCCTCCGCCGTCCTAGGGTCGGGATGTGCGGCGAGGCTACGGGCGTAGGCGCTGTGCAACCGGACCCGCTCGCTGGGCAGCAGGTCCGCATACACGGCCTCACCCAGCAAGGAGTGCCGGAACGTGTAGCCGTCCGTGGCGGCGGTGCTGGGCACGAGCACGTGGTGCTGCACGGCCTCCAGCAAGGCGTCCTCGAGCTGATCGTCCGGCATCCCGAGGACGTAGCTGAGCTTGTCGTAGTCGACGTGCCGTCGGCCCGTAACTGAGGCGGCCCGCACGACGCGCTGCGCGGGTTGGCTCAGCCGCTCGACGCGGGCCAGGAGGATGTCTGCAAGCTCGGTGGGGATCTCGCCCTGGGCAGCAGCGCTGGCGGCGAGGAGCTCCTCCGCGAAGAACGCGTTGCCCTCCGAGCGCTCCGCCACGTCGGCGATGACGCGTTCGTCGACGGTGTCTTCGGCAAGTGCGCGGACGAACTCCCGGGCGTCCGCCGGCGCGAACGGCGGAAGCGGCAGCCGTTCGACCGTCGGCAGCCGTACCAACTCGGCTAGCAACGGCCGCAGCGGATGCCGGCGGTGCAGATCGTCGGAGCGGTAGGTCGCGACGATGACCAGGCGCTGGTCGGTCAGGCGGGACAAAAGGAACGACAACAGGTCCCGGGTCGACGGGTCGGCCCAGTGCAGGTCCTCGAGCACGAGGACGAGGACGCGATCGGCGCTGACCGTCGCGAGCGTCCCCAGCATGGCGTCGAACAGCTGAAGCTGGCTGAGGTCGTGCTCATGAGGTCCGGCTGGCGGCGTCGGGCCCGGGCTGCCGCTGCCCATCAGCCCGGCGAGCACCGGCCGCTGGTTGATCGCGTGCGGGTGCTCGGCACGGAGTTGCTCGACCGCCTCGACGAAGGGCAGGTATGGCAGCCCGGCGTCACCGACGCCTAAGCACCGTCCGGTGAGGACGAGCGCCCCGGTGCCACTGGCCTGCTTGGCGAACTCGGCTACCACCCTGGTCTTGCCCACGCCAGCGTCGCCAGAGAGCAGCACGGCACCGGCAGCCCCGCGCTCCGCCCGCCGCAGGGCGGAACTCAACTGCTCAACCTCGGCGGTGCGTGCGATGAGCTCAATTCCCGAACCAAGCCTCGGCACGCCACTGATACTTGCACACGGCGCTGACATCAGCCGGTGTGCTGCTGCCTGCCCGGCCGGCGGGGACGGCTGCGCTTCGAGCCGCGATCGCGGCGCACCTTCGCCGTAGCCC
>CAZMXH010000442.1:0-3151 GCA_964570165.1 uncultured Actinomycetes bacterium | reverse complement strand
GCCTCAGGGCGAGTGAATGCGACATTTCACAGTGGCTCCGATGCCGTTGCTGCCGCACACGCAGTGCGCAACGCTCTGCCGTCCGCGACGGTCGGTGTTCACACCGGGTTTGCCCGCGAGCCGGGTGGCGCTGGCACCCCGGGGCCGGCGGTCCGTCACGGCCAAACCCCTCGGCGACTACATCCAGGTGGGGATGGCCCGTGGACAGTTGGCCACCGTGCTCGGAGTCTCCGGTGACGTCGACGGCGGGGTACGACTGCTCGAACCTTCGTCCGTCTCGTGGACAGCGACCCGGCGGGCACCTTCGTACCCGGCCTCGGCATGGTCATCGGCGAGCTCCACCGGCTGCGCGGAGAGTTCGACGAAGCCCTGCGCTGGCTCGAACGCGACGTCCCGAAGGAAGGTCCGGCCGCGGACAGCTACGTGGCGGCGATCACGCTGCCGACGTACGGCTCAGCGCTGATCGACGCCCGGCCGCGACAGGTACTGCCCGGATGGCGCGCCGACAATGTTGCCGTCGCGCAGCACCTGCCGGCCGCGGACGAAGGTGTGCCGCACCTGAGCGGCCAGCTCCATCCCCTCGAACGGGCTGTACTCCTGCGCCGACGGGGAGTCGGCCGCGCGCACGACGAACGACGCGACAGGGTCGACCAGCGCCAGGTCCGCATCGTACCCGGTCGCGATCGTGCCCTTACGCCACAGCCCGTAGCGCTGCGCCGGGTTCCAGCAGACGAGTTCGGCGATCCGGCCGTACGACAGTCCGTGCCGGGGGCCCTCCGTCAGCAGGCCCGGCAGCAGGTACTCGGTGCCGCCGAACCCCGACTTGGCCAGGAACACGTCGTCCGCCGGGTCGCCGAACTTGTCCTCGGCCCGGCAGCACGCGTGGTCCGACACGACCCAGTCGACCCGGCCGTCGAGCACCGCCTCCCACAACGCCTCCACATCGGCCCGGGGCCGGATCGGCGGGTTGACCTTGCCCCCGATCCCCGCCGCGGTCTCGACGTCGGCCAGCAGGTGGCCGATCGTGACCTCCCGCCGGATGTCGAGGTGCGGGTACGCCCGCGCCATCCGGGTCGCGGACTCGATCGCCTTGCCCGACGACAGGTGCAGCAGGTTGATCGCCGGCAGCCTCGTCTCGTGCGCCAGGTACGCCGCGATCGACACCGCCAAACCCTCCGAGTGCGGCGGCCGCGCCGCGTGGTACGCCGCCAGGCCGGACAGCTCCCCCGCCTCTTCGACCATCCTGGTGTACGCGGTCATAATCTCCGCTGTCTCGCAGTGCAGCGACAGGCTGATCGCGTCTGCGATGTCCGGGTGCCGCTCCCGCGTCGCCTGCAGGCCACGCATCACGAACTCGAAGTGCGCGAGGTCGTACGACTCGTCCGCCGGCGTCATCAGGAACTTCGACCGGTCCGCCGACCGGCCGTGCAGCCCGGGGCCGCCGTAGAACATGAAGATCTTGAACGAGGTCACGCCGAACTTGTCCACCAGCAGGTCCAGCTCGTCGATGTGCGAGCGTTGCATCGGCGCGACGTGGAACGCGTAGTCGACGAACGCCCTGGACCTTGCCCGCTCGAGGACCTCCGGCATGAACTCCTCGTACGGCCCGCCCTTGTTTAGGTAGTACTGGCCGGTGCGGATGTACGTCATACCGCACGTCACCCCGCCGTACGCGGCCGCCCGGCTCTCGGTTTCCGCGTCGATCTCCAGCGGGTTGTAGATGCCCCAGTGCTGGTGCGCGTCCACCGCGCCGGGAAAGACGAGCAGCCCATCGGCGTCGACCACCCGGCTCGCCTCCGACGGGTCCAGGTGCGGCGCCACAGCGGCGAACCTGCCGCCGGTGACACCGATGTCCAGCCGCACCGGCTGGTCCACGCCCGGCCGCACCACGCGGCCGTTGGTGATGAGCAGGTCGTAGTTCGTCATGGCGCCCTCGTCTCCCCGGTCTCGTCGGGACGGAATCCCGCAGGGTCGTTCACATGCCTCGCGAGCGGATGCACCGTCACCCTCATCCACGGCCACAGCGGCAGCGACGACACGGCATCGTGCAGCGACGTCGCGTCCTCCGCCTCCCACAGGCCCCAGTTGGCCCAGCGACCGGGCACTCGCCACAGCCGCTGCATCACCCCCGCCGCGGCAAGCTCCCGGCCACGGCGAAGCTCGGCATCGAACAGCCGCTCCCGCTCGGCCGGGTCGCCGTCCGGCGACCAGTCAATCTCGATGTTCACCAGGAACTCCACTGTCACCTCCAGGGGCCTAGGACTTACGGATGGCGGTACGGCGGCCCGCGACGAGCAGCGCGACACCATCCCGGCTCACGTCAGTCCTCCAGATCCGCCGGCCGCTCCGCTCGCATGGCGGCCGGCGAGATATCCCAGCCCGAGTGCCGCGAGCAGGCCGTTGCCGGCCAGGTAGCCGTCGGCGCAGTGCCCGGACATCCCCACCGCGGCACCCCCGGCGGCGTACAGCCCCGGCACCGGCTCCCCGCCGCGCAGCACCCGCGCGTGGCGGTCGACCGCGAGGCCGCCCTGGGTGTGGAACAGCGCCCCGGTGACCTTGACGGCCGCGTACGGCGGCGACAGCGGGGCCTCCCAGTCCTTGCGGCCAAACGGGTCGGCGGCGCGGCCGGCCGCGGAGTCGTCGGCCGCCGCGAGAGTACGCGCCATCTCGTCCGGGCCGGCGCCGATCAGCATCGCCAGCTCGTACGCGTCGGCGGCCCACCGGACCGCGCCGGCGTCTAGGATGTCGCGGAAGTCCACGAAGGGCCGGCACGCTTCCGCGATCCGCTCGTCGAAGACCATCCAGGCCACGCCCCCCGGTTGCGCGAGCGTCCGAGCGCCGAATTCCGAGTAGCCGACGGTCTCGTCGCCGAACCGCTCCCCCACTCCATTGACGAGCACGGCGCCGTGCATGACCGTCGCCCAGGTGAGCAGCGTGCCGTGCGGCGTCGCGACGGAGCCGTGACCTTGGTACGCGTCGAGGTCGCGCAGGTCGGCGCCCAGCCGCTGTCCGATCCGGAGCGCGTCACCGCGACTGCCGTCGCCGCCGTGGTAGAGCCCACCCGCGATCTGCGGCAGGTGGCGGCGAACCAGGTCACGGTCGGCGCCGAAGCCGTTGGTCGCCAGCACCACCGCCTCTGCGTCGACCTGCT
>CAZMXH010000441.1:0-3155 GCA_964570165.1 uncultured Actinomycetes bacterium | reverse complement strand
TGCGGAAAGGCCACCACCTGCAGGTCGACCACTCCGCGAATCTCCTCGCGAAGCCGCAGCAGCGGCTTGACGCCGTGCAGCCCCGCCCGGGTGTCGACGTCGGCGAACGCGAGCATGTGCCGCACGCCGTGACGCACGGCCTCCTGGACAGCCCGCCGGGCGTTCGGCTCGATCCAGCTTTCGTCGTACTGGTCCTTCACCGCCGACGCGAGCTCGATGGAGGTCATCGCCGCGCCCATGGCGCCGCCGGTGTAGGCGGCGAGCGCGTCATCGCCCACCCGGTCGAGCGTGTAGACCTTGCACAGGTGCAGGTGCGGGTTTACGAACGACTCGTTGATCAACTGTCCGGCGGCGTCTACCTCGGCTCTCCCCCGCAGCGGGCGCGGCTCGACCGCGGCGATACGCCCGCCCGCGATCCCGATGCTGTGCCGGCCGGGCCGGCCGCGGACGACAGCGTCGCCGATGACGAGGTCGTACTGGGAAGGCACCGCGATGGCTCCTTTCACGGCCGGGCAGGACGGCGCTAGCTACCCGCTAGCACCTCTTCGATCTGCTGAGCCCCCGCCAGCGCGAGATCGTCACGGCCCGGCGCGGCGATCACCTGCAGCCCAAGCGGCAGGCCGGCGGGACCGGTGAGACCCGGCACCGACACCGCCGGAGTGCCGAGCGCCGTCCAGGCACGGCACAGCAGCGGGTCGCCGGTCCCCTCGTCCAGCGGCGGCGCCTCGCCGAGGGTGCTGGGCGCCAGCAGCACGTCCGCGCCCGCGAAGGCGATCGGCAACAGGCCGCGGCACCGATCGATGTGCGCGCGCGCCGCGTCGTACGCCCACGCAGCCTTGTCGCCGGCGGCGAGCTGCCGTTGCAGGATCGGGCTGAGCTCGGTGTAGCGGTAGCTACGCTCGACCGCCAGTGCGTGGGTGACCTCGACGTTCATCACACAGGTCTGAGCCTCGACGAGCCCTGCGAACGGACTGGGCAGCACCACCTCGCTGACGTCGACGGCGTCGGCCAACGCATTGATCGCCTGCTCGATCCGAGCGGCGGCATCGGCGGGCACTAGGTCCCACTCAGGCGTACGTGCGACCCCCACCCTCAGGCGCTTCGGAGCACCGGACGCGTGTGCAGGCGTGCCCGCGCCCGACAGCACCCCCACCGCGTGCGCAGCGCCGGCCACGTCTCGGGCGAAGACACCTACGGTGTCGAGCGCCGGGCTGCAGGGCCGCACTCCCCTGGTGGGGATCGCGCCGAACGTCGGCTTGACGCCCACAACGCCGCAGAAGGAGGCGGGACGGATGACCGACCCCGCCGTCTGGGTGCCCAAGGCCAGCGGGACCGTCCCCGCGCCAACGGCGGCGGCCGAGCCGCTCGACGAGCCGCCCGGCGTGCGCGACGGGTCGTGCGGGTTGACGGTCGGGCCGGGATGGAACAGCGCGAACTCGGTGGTGACGGTCTTGCCGATCACGACCGCCCCGGCTGACCGTAGCCGCGTGACCACCTCGGCATCCGCACCCGGGCGATTGCCCGAGTAGATCGGCGAGCCGTACCCCGTGGGCATGTCCGCGGTGTCGATGATGTCCTTGACGCCCACAGGGATGCCGTGCAGCGGGCCGCGCTCGCCGGCGGGCAGGCGGTCGAGCTCCCCCGCCTGAGCCAGCGCCAGCTCCGGGTCCAGGTGCGCCCAGGCGCGCAGCTCGCCCTCGCGGGCTTCGATGGCCTCGAGACAGGAACGCGTCAGCTCGACCGCTCCGAGCTCGCCCGCCCTGAGAAGCGTGACGAGTTCCGCGAGCGGGCGGTCGCTCACCGGCGCTCCTCATGATCAGGGTGATTCTGGTGAGTCCAGGACCGCACCGATCCCGCCCTGAGAACGGTTCTCGCGTTCACCGCGTGATCAGCCAGCCCATGAGCACGCCAACCAGGGCAATCAGCGCTCCGACGACGGCAGACCCGAGGACGACGCCGACCGGCGTGGCCGCCTTGGGCCGCGGCGGCGCGGTGTACACCCCGGGCATGGCCGGCCGCTCCTGGGTGACCTCGACCGGCGCCCCGGTCACACCGGGCACCTCCGGAGCCGGCGCGGCGAGTTCCTCGGCGCGCCCGGTCAGTACGTCGTCGATCGCCGCGAAGAACTCGTCGGCGGTGCGCTTGGCCACGCTGGTGAGCATCCGCTGGCCGACCCCGCCGATCATGCCGCCGACCACCGCGTCGGCGTCGTAGTCCAGCCGGGTGCGCCCGTCATCCTGCTCGGCGAGGCTCACGTTCACGTCCGCGTTGATCGTCCCAGGGGCGCCCGCCCCGCTGGCGTGAAGCACGAACGAGGCCGGCTCGACCTGATCGGTCAGTGTCACCTCGCCGGAGTACACGCCCTTGATCGACCCCACGCCGGCGTGCACGGTCGCCCGGTAGGCGTCCGGACCAACCTGCTCGAGCTGCCGGCAGCCCGGGATCGTCCGGACCAGGACGGCAGGATCGTTGATCGCATCCCACACCCGCTCCCGCGGTGCATTGAGGACGGCGGACCCTGTGACCTTCATCGGCGCTCCTCGTGCTCACGGCGCAACTCGAACAGCTCGGACGGTGAGATCGGCATCCTGGTGACCGGGATGCCCTCGGCGTCCTCGATGGCGGCGGCAAGCACCGCGGCCACCGGGATGACGCCCGCCTCACCCGCGCCCTTGATCCCGAGCGGGTTCAGCGGGGACGGAGTCTGCAGGTGGTCGGTCTCGATCTTCGGCACCTCGGTGGCGTACGGCATCAGGAAGTCCATGAACGACGCGTTGACCAGTTGGCCCGCCTCGTCGTAGACCATCCGCTCGTACAGTGCGCCTCCCACACCCTGGGCGACGCCGCCATGGATCTGCCCCTCGACGATGGTCGGGTTGATCAGCGTGCCACAGTCGTGCACGACGCAGTACCGCAGGATCTTGATCTCCGCGGTGTCGGGATCGGTCTCGACCACGGCGGCGTGCGCCCCGTTGGCGAACGTCGACCGCGGCGGCGAGTAGTAGCCGGTGGCCTCCAGGCCGGGCTCGTCACCCTCGGCTACCGGGGGCATGTCGGGATCCGCCGGCATCGCGAACTGGGTGGCCCGCTTCGTCTCCTCGTCGAAGGCGTAGCGCAGCGGGTTCGACAGCACCGCGACGGTGGACAGCGGGATG
>CAZMXH010000440.1:0-3165 GCA_964570165.1 uncultured Actinomycetes bacterium | reverse complement strand
TGTCGACAGGCACGCGAACCTGCACTTCCCGATCGGCAAGACGTCGTTCTCTGAGCAGGCGCTCGCCGAGAACTTCGCGGCCGCGCTCGACGAGGTCACCCGTCTCAAGCCGGCGGCCGCGCGGGGACGCTACATCAAGAAGGCCACGATCACCACGACAATGGGCCCCGGCATTCCGGTCGACCCGGCGAAGACGCGAGCGGCGGAGAAGGCGGGCACCTGACGGCTCCGGCCTGGCCGGCCCACGGTCGCTGCGGCCGCACGGCTGCTTAGTGGGAGCCGTGAGCGGTCCCGTCGGCGGGTGCTAGGGTCACCCGCGGCATTTGATCGTTTAGGGACAGGAGCGGTGTGAGGTGCGTGCGACAATCATGACCGCCGGGGTCGCCGTGGTGGGCCTTGTGCTCGCCGGCTGCGGCGAGGACGGGGGGTCCGGCAGGCTTCAGGCGGTGTCCATCTCGGAGGGCAAGGGCGGCGGGGTAGAGCTGCTCGACGCGATGACCGCCGCCTCCGAGGAGGCCGGCAGCGCTAGCTTCGAGATCACGGTGGAAGCCCAGGGTATGCAGATCAGCGGCGAGGGCGCCGCGGAGACAGGCAGCGATCCGTCCGAGGCGAACATGACGGCGACGATGGAGCTGCCCGGCATGGGCGAGATGACGATGCTTCTGGTCGACGGCCAGTTCTACATGTCGCTGCCGCCGGAGGCCGGCGTGCCGCTCGACACCCCGTGGCTGACCATCGACCCGGAGGGCGATGATCCGATGGCCGAAGCGTTCGGCCAGATGCTCGACGAGATGAGCTCGAGCACCACGATGCAGTCGGACCTTCGGGAGAACGCCGAGCTGATCGCCGTCGAGGAAGGCGGCACCGATACCGTGGACGGCGTCGAGGTGACCGAGTACCTGTTGACGATCGAACCCGAGGACGCCCAGGCGTTCCTGGAGTCGACCGGCCAGCCGTTTGGGGGGGCCGCGCCGGCGGAGGCCATCGCCTTCTCCGTGTGGCTCGACGACGACGCGCTCCTCCGGAAGCTCACGAGCGATCTGGCGGGCGTCGGTTCTATGGAGATGCGACTGTTCGACTTCGGTGAGCCGGTCGACGTTGAGGCGCCCCCGGAGGACGAGGTGACCGATTTCTCCTCGCTGATGGGGCAGGGGCAGTAAGCCTCCGTTCGATCACGTTCAGCAGGGGCACCCTTGCCGCAGCAGGGTTGCACGCCTGTTGAGGTGAGGCTGCGCCTGCTGACCGTGATCGAAGTGGGCAACCAGAGTTCGATTTGGTGCCGTCAGGTCGCGCGCCGTATCCTGGCTGGTGCCCAAGACCGCCGGTCCTCCGAGCCCATCGGGTTCGGGGCGAAGGGTCCGCGTTGTGCGGGCGGCCTGCGCAGGCGAGCGACGACCAACCATGCAGAGCCATGGTGAGCGCCCCGTGCCTGTGCCGGGGCGTTTCGTATGCGGGCCCTAGGTGTGCCGGCTCCGACCGCATCCGAAGGAGCGCCATGGCGAGGCCCGACAAGGTGGCCGCGGTCGCGGAGTTGGCCGACGAACTCCGCGACTCGACGGCGATCGTCCTGACTGACTACCGCGGCCTGTCGGTCAAGCAGTTGACCGCCTTGCGCCGGTCGCTCGGCGAGAATGCCTCCTACGCGGTGGTGAAGAACACGCTGACCAAGCGCGCGGCCAAGGAGGCCGGGATCGAGGGGATCGACGAGCACCTCGTCGGTCCGTCGGCGATCACGTTCGTCAAGGGCGACCCGGTCGAGGTCGCCAAGGGGCTGCGCGAGTTCGCCAGGGCGAACCCCGCGCTCGTGGTCAAAGGCGGCGTGGTTGACGGCGAACCGGTGTCGGCCGAGCAGATCACCAGGCTTGCCGACCTGGAGTCCCGCGACGTCATGCTTGCCAAGCTCGCCGGTGCCATGCAGGCCTCGCTGTCGCGTGCGGCATCCGTGTTCGCAGCACCGCTGTCCAAGACCGGTCGGCTTGTCGAGGCGCTGCGCCAGCAGGCCGAGGCCGCCGAGGCGTCGTAGCCCCCACGCGCCGGACCACCCGAACCGAATCCCACCACCAACGAAAGGAACCGCCACCATGGCGAAGCTGAGCACCGACGAGCTCCTTGATGCGTTCAAGGAGATGTCCCTGATCGAGCTCTCCGAGTTCGTGAAGAAGTTCGAGGAGACCTTCGAGGTTTCGGCCGCCGCGCCCGTCGCGGTCGCCGCTGCTGGGGCGCCCGCTGCCGAGGGCGCCGCGGTGGAGGCAGCCGCCGAGGAGCAGACCGAGTTCGACGTCATCCTGGAGGCCGCCGGCGACAAGAAGATCCAGGTCATCAAGGAGGTCCGCGCGCTCACGTCGCTCGGTCTCAAGGAGGCCAAGGACCTCGTCGACAGCACGCCGAAGCCCGTTCTCGAGAAGGTCGACAAGGACGCCGCCGACAAGGCCAAGGAGCAGCTTGAGGGCGCCGGCGCAACTGTCACGGTCAAGTAGGCCGGACACTGCCGATCAGCCGGTCGCTGGTGCACCGCACGGCGTGCCTAATCGCGTCCCGACGAGCGCCCGCCCGCGACCGGCTGGTCTGGAACCCACCCGGCGGGAAATGTTCGCAAAAGGGACATTCTGCCATCGTCCCCTTGACGAACACGGAATCCCAGGGTGATGCTGCTGAAAGCAACCGGAAGGGGTACTGGACCAAGACGAGGGGTGAACGGAGGCAGCAGCCACAGGTCATGGTCAAGAGCTGACGGAGCGTCGACACGGATGGCGACCCGCCACTAGACAGCAGTGAGCCTGCTAGGCTAGACTGCTATTTTGCGCTGCCTCTATCCAACATCGTTCACGTGGGGTGAGGTTTGCGCAACTGACCTCCGACCGTGAAGACCTCGGAAGGACCCCTCTTGGCCGTCACGCGCACCGCTTCCCAGACCACCAACCCTTCGCGCCGCATTTCCTTCGCCAAGATCCGGGAGCCCCTCGACGTACCGAACCTGCTCGCATTGCAGAGCGAAAGCTTCGACTGGCTCCTGGGCAACGAGCGCTGGCAGGCGCGACTCGAGGCCGCGCAGGCGGCAGGTCGCGACGACCTGCCCTCCACGTCGGGTCTGCAGGAGATTCTCGACGAGATCAGCCCGATCGAGGACTTCGCCGGCTCGATGTCCCTGTCGTTCTCCAACCCGCG
>CAZMXH010000439.1:0-3166 GCA_964570165.1 uncultured Actinomycetes bacterium | reverse complement strand
CCGGCGGGGGCCCCGGCCCGGCGGCGCGCGCCCCCGCCGCCCCCCCCCGGGCCCCGCCTCCCTAACGTGATCGAACGCGCCGTCAGTTCGCGGGCTGCAGGGCGGACGTGACGCGGACGAGGCCTTCGCCATACCGCTCGTCGACCTCGCGCTGCAGCTGTCCGTCGTCGAGTACGACCCGCAGGTAGACCTGCCCTGTCACGGTGTCAACGCCCGACGCGAGGAAGCCGTCGGCGTAGTCCTCGGTGAGCTGCTGCTGGATCTCGTAGAGCTCCGCCTCGGTGTGCTTGGCCACGCTGACGCACAGCGCGCCTCCCCAGATCTCACGAAGGGCGGCCTCGTGGCGCTCGATGTCCCCGGTGAACCGGAAGTTGAGGATCAGCTTCGTCGGATCGTTGGCGAGCGCCTCGCGATCCTCGGGAGCAGCGCCGGAGTCCTCGTCGAGCGCCTCGTTGATCGACTGGTCGATCCACGTGCCAGCGTGGTCCGGCTGCTCGGCGGCATACTCGATCGCCTCGTTCATCGCCTCGTGAGTCGCCGTGGCCTCGTCCACGACCCCCCAGCCGCCGGCCGGTTCCTCGCACGGCGTCTCGAAGCTGGGCGCTTCCTCCAGGCTGCCGTCCGGCTCTTCCGGCGGCCGTGGCGGCTCGGTCAGAGTGAACGCCTCGCCGTCGTATGTGCCGACCACGGTGTAGGAGCCCCAGGTCGTCCCGCTGAGGGTCTCGAAGCCGTCGACGTCGTCCCAGTCCCAGCCGATGATGTCGGGGCCGCCGCACTGCGGAGGCAACGAGCTGGCGATCCCGCCGAGGCACAGCTGGGGGCCGTGGTCCGGACTCTCCAGCACCGTCGCGGTCGCCTTGTACCGCTGGCCGGGGTCGTCCGGCGTCTCAGTGGCGGTCGTCGAGGAGGTATCCCCGCAACCAGCGGCCGCCAGCGCCGCCACAGCCACCAGTGTGAAGTATCGTCGCATGACAATGTGACGGGACGGAGATCGCTGCGGTTCCAACCTAGCCGAGCCTCGGCGCACCGGTCTTACTCCGGCAGTGAGGCGATCATCTCCACAGGCGCGAGGACGCCGCGGTCGATGGCATCGACCATGTTGTCGACCTTCTGCGCGAAGCGGTCGCACCGTCGAATACACCGGGTCCGAACGGCAGGTCGCAGGCATCCGCCACGGGATAGCTGACCCGGCCGCCCAACGCCATCCGCTCGGCCAGCTCCATGGCGAGCTCGACGTACTCGGGCGTCATGTCCACTCCGGTGACGTCGCAGCCGTACTGAGCGGCGGCGAAGCGGGATGCGCCACCGGGACCGCTTCCCACGTCCAGCAGGTGCATGCCGGGGCTCGGGCCTAGTTGCTCGAGCAGGCCGATCGGCTCCTCGCCACTGGTTACGTCGCACCACACTAGCCGGACGCTACGGCGAGGCGGAGAGATGTGGTCAACCGCCTTGGTTGATGGTGCTCATCGTGTGCTCGACGAGGGTGATGAGCACCTGTTTGACAGCCTGGCGGTTGCGGGCGTCGGTGATGATGTAAGGAGTGTTGGGGTCGGTCTGGAGCGCGTTGCGGATCTCGTCGATGGTGTGATGGCAGATGCCATCGAAGGCGTTGATCGCGCAGATGAACGGGACCCCACGCTGCTCCATGTAGTCGATTGCGCCGAAGGAGTCGGCGAGCCGGCGGGTGTCAATGAGGATCACGGCACCGATGGCGCCGCGGGTGATGTCGTCCCACATGAACCAGAAACGGTTCTGGCCGGGAGTGCCGAACAGGTAGAGGACGAGGTCTTCGGCGAGGGTGATCCGGCCGAAGTCCATCGCCACGGTCGTCGTCGTCTTCTCCGGCAGCATGGACAGGTCGTCGACCGGGGTGGATGCCTCCGTCATCAGGGCTTCGGTGCGCAACGGGTCGATCTCGGAGACCGCTCCGACGAAAGTCGTCTTTCCAACGCCGAAGCCGCCGGCGATGACTATCTTGACGGAGAGGGCGCCGGGGGTGGCAGTGGCCGGTGCGCTGGTTTCAGAGTCGACGAAGGCCATCCCTTACCCTTTCAAGGATGCTGAGGTCGCGAGCTGGTGCGGTCGTGCCGGTGTAGGCGGCATGCGGGTCGGCGACGTGGACGAGGCTTTCGGATTCGAGGTCCGCGACGAGGACGCGGGCAACGCCCAGCGGAATACGTACCAGTGCGGCGACCTCGGCGACAGACCTGGGCGAGCGGCACATCCGCAGGATTCGCTCGCGCTCTGGCTCAGGATCGATGCCGTGGGCGCGCCCAGCCGGCGTGGCGGACACGAGGGCTTCGAGGGCGATGTCTTGGACGGGGCGGGTGCGGCCGCGGGTGGCTAGGTAGGGTCGCACCCGGCCACCCGCTCCATGGCTAGGCCGGTGCATCACCTCACCCCTTTCGCGTACACGGCTTGACGTGATTTGTCGCCGGTTACCCTACTCGGGCGGCGGGAGAGAGGACCGCGCCGACGCGTTCGACGAGCATAGCCATCTCGTAGCCGACCTGCCCGAGATCGGAGTCGGCCGCGGCGAGCACGGCGAGGTGTGCGCCGTCGGCGACGGCCATGACGAGCAGAAATCCATCGGCCATCTCCACCAGCGTCTGCTGGACGGGCCCAGCTGCGAGGATCATCGATGCACCGACGGTAAGGCTGGCCAGCCCGGACACCACTGCGGCGAGTTGCTCTCCGCGGTCCTGCGGCAGTCCGCGCGAACCGGCGAGATGAAGCCCGTCGGCAGAGACCACCACACTGTGCGCGGCGCCGGGGGTACGGTCGACGAACCGATCCAGAAGCCAGCCGAGTTCGTCGTTCGGGGCGCTGGTCGTCACAGGCTAGTTCTCCTCTCCCGTGTCGCGGGGCCGCTTCGGCACCCAGCCGCCGGACTCCTCCCGACCCCGGGCGACGCCCCGCTGGAGGTTAGACAACGTGGACGCGACGCTGCCGGCGTTCGCTGCCCGGCTGCCCGGCTGCACATTCTGCGCGGCCTCGTTGGCTCCGGGTATCGACCCGGGAATGAGCGTCGCACCCCGCTGCCGCACCGGCAGGCCCGACGCACCGGCGGCGGGCGCCCGCGCGGGCTGCTGTGTCCCGGCTTCCTGCCCGCCGGCACGTGGGGCCGGAGCGTGCACCGGCGGCGACTCCGGCGCTGCCGGTCGAC
>CAZMXH010000438.1:1493-3178 GCA_964570165.1 uncultured Actinomycetes bacterium | reverse complement strand
GCGGCCATATACGCGAGAAGACGCCGGGATTCGGCGGCTCGTGGTGTTTGAAGATCACATACAACGCGTCGCAGGTGGGCAGCATCAGCAGCAAGGCATACGGGTACTCCAGGACCCAATGATGGAGTTCTCGGAGTTATGCGACTGGGCGAAGCAGGAGCGCGCCCGTGCGGCCGATGAGCTCGCCGTGCTGTCGACGTTGCGGGCGTCGACGGTCGGCTGCTCGGACGCCGAGTTGTGGCGATGGCGCGCCGTCGGCGGGTCGTGGAACCCGTTCGCCGAACCGGTCCACGGGGGACGGGTCGCCGACGGGCTGACCGCGTTGCGCGGCTGGGCTAAGCGACGCTCGCGGCGGGCGCAGCGGCAGGGCGAGGACGCGGCCCGCGTGAGCGAGACCGTCCTGCCCGAGACGGACACCGACGTCGGCACGGTCGTCGACGGCACGCTCGTCGAGAGATACGTCCGCGGTCCATTGGGAGTCGGGCGGTGATGAGCGACAGCTCGCCAGGTACCGGCGAGTCAAGGACGCAGGAGTATACGGGAAAGCGACACGTCCCTCGGTCACTGATTGGTGGGACGGTAGGCAACGTCATTGAGTGGTACGACTTCGCCCTATATGGCTATCTCGCGCCGACTATCTCGCAGCTGTTCTTCCCCTCTAGCAGCCGGCTTGCCTCGCTGATCGCGACGTTCGGTGTGTTCGCCGTCGGGTTCGCGATGCGCCCACTGGGCGGTGTGATCTTCGGTTTCATCGGCGACCGCTTCGGCCGCGCCGTGGTGTTGCGCATCTCGATCATCACCATGGGCTCGGCGACGTTTCTGCTCGCCGTGCTACCGACCCAGGAGAGCGTGGGGTTCTGGAGCCCGGTGTTGCTGGTGAGCATCCGCCTGTTTCAGGGGCTGTCGGTGGGTGGTGAGTTCAGCGGCTCGGTGACCTACATGGTGGAGACGTCCCCGCTGCACAGACGGGGATTCGCCGGCAGTTGGGCCAATACGGGAAGCCTGACCGGGACCCTTATGGGGTCGGGATTCGCCGCACTGATGACGACGGTCCTGACGGAGCAGGCACTGCAAAGCTGGGGATGGCGAGTGCCTTTCGCCGCCGGTGGCGTGTTCGCCGGGCTGGCTTACCTGTACGTGCACAGCCTGCGGGAGACCCCGCATATGCAGCACCATGAAAGCCAACACGTTGAGGACTCCCCCCTACGCGAGGCCCTGACCCGCAACCGACGCGAGACGGTGCTGGCGATACTCTTCGCCTCCGGTTACGGGATCGTGTTCTATATTCCGCTGGTGTACCTTCCGACTTACGCCAGCGAAGTCGGGGACACTCCCAACAACGTAGCGCTGTGGGTCAACTCCATCGGCATCGCGCTGGCAATGCCGTTGATCCCGCTTTTCGGTTGGGCCTCCGATCACCTGCTCCGGCGCCGATCAGCGCTACTAATCGGATTCCTGGCCACGGCGGCCTGTGGGTGGTTACTGCTGGTGCTGGCCCGCGAAGGCTTCGCCGGCCTGCTAGCGGGCCAACTCGCGCTGGCCGTATTGGTGGCGATTCCCCTCGGTATTGCGCCCGCAATGATGGTCGAACTGTTCCCCGTCGCCGACCGGCTCACCGGCTACTCCGTGGCCTACAACCTGGGGCTCGGCGTGGCCGGCGGCACCGCCCCCTTGGTCGCCACCTG
>CAZMXH010000438.1:0-1483 GCA_964570165.1 uncultured Actinomycetes bacterium | reverse complement strand
GTGAAAGTTTTATTGATGAATGGTAGGTATGAGCGGCAACGATAACGCCCCCGGTGGATACCTCTCGGTTGCCGCGGTCGTCTCCGTCCTCGCGTTGTGGCCCATGACGGACCGCAGCCGAGAACCACTGCGCTAGGCGCGGCGCTGCAATCGGAGCCCATGCGCTCGTCATGGCCCCCGGCATCGAGGTCCGCGGCCATGACGGGCGACCCTGGTCTACACCGGCGGCGTCATCATCGACCGGCCTCCCGTTGCTGACAGCGACGAGGAGTTCCTCGAGCACTGCACCACCCGGCCAGCTGGCCGACCGGGCGACCGTTCTCCAAGACTGACCCACAGCTTGGCCAGCGGCTGCACGGTGGTCACCGGTCGAGCGCACCATGGCTCGACGCCGAACCTTCAGTCCGCAGTGAATGGCTGGGTCCTCCAGGGCCAGGAATCTCAGCCGCGGGGCGCGCCCTCGCCTGGATTTCGGCCCGGCCACGCGTGCTCATTCCGGCCAGCGCCGAGGCCGTCATACAGGCCACCGACGACCCGAGCCCGCTCGGCGTCGCGGTCGCGAGCGACATCCTGGCGGGGCTCCTAGCGTGAAGTGGCTCATGCTTCGGCGGGGAGGTTCCAGGCGCTAATAACGGGTCGGGAATGCTCGGTTCCCAGCTGTGAGACGGTGCCGGTGTCCAGCCGGAACAGCCGGCCGGCCGACGGTTCGAGGCCGAGCCAGCGTGCGGTGAGGATGCGTAGCACGTGCCCGTGGGCCACGACCACGACGTCACCGTTCCCTAGGAGTGCCCGGATGCGTTCGAGCACCGAGTCCACCCGGGCGCCCACCTGCGCGATCGACTCACCGGGGTGCTCAACGTCGCCGCGGATTACGCCGTCGGTCCACAGGTACCAGCCCGGCCGCTCGGCGCGGATCTCGGTGGAGGTGCGGCCCTCGTAACCGCCGTAGTCCCATTCCCACAGGCCTGGCTCGACGTCAGAAGTGTTGAGGCCGGCGAGCTGTGCCGTGCGTCGCGCCCGGGCGGCCGGGCTCACCAGCACGTGTGCCACTGACCGGTGCCTCAGTGGTCTGGCCAGCCCTCGTGCTTCCTCCTCCCCGGCGGTGGTGAGCGGCACATCGGTGCGTCCGGTGTGCCGTCCGGAACGGCTCCACTCGGTCTCGCCGTGACGCATGAGGATGATCTCGCTGGTAGCGACCCGCATGCCCGCCAGTGTGGCCGAACCGGCGTGAGAAGCTGCTCCGCGGCCCCACGGCTCGGCCGAAGTGGAATCTCCTGGCCCAGCGCGCGACATCTGCGAAGCACGGGGCTAGGGCTGAACGGCTCCGAGCAGGCCTTGACGCATCATGCTGGCGAGCCAGTGCCGGAACCGGTGCTCTTCCCAGCCCCGGTCAAGCACCAGGGCGGCGTAATGCGCCGGGTCATTGAGCAGCCAGAGAATGTCAACTCCCCGGTTCAGGGTGAGCCCCTTCGCCTCGATCCAC
>CAZMXH010000437.1:0-3185 GCA_964570165.1 uncultured Actinomycetes bacterium | reverse complement strand
GATGTCTGCCAAATCGGTCTGATTTGGCAGAAATCTCCCATGATCAACGCCACCAGCGGAGACACTCAGCGGATCGTGACGGGCGGCTCGATGAGGTGGGCGGGGATGGGACGGTCCGGCACGATCCAGGGCGCGGGATCGGGCGTGTCCGGGTCGACCCGCCACCGGCGGCCGACCCGGCGGACGCCGATCGGGTACACCGAGATCGCACCGTCCTCGCGCAGGTGCAGCCGGAGAAAGCTCTTGTAGTCGTCGACCCGCAGGCCGGCGTCCAACTCGGTGTTGTTCACCCCGAACCTGCTGGCGACCAGCAGGTATGCCGCCACCAGCCAGGTGTCGACGAGGCCCACCACCGGCAGGTAGATCAGGAATGCCAGCGCTGTTCCCCAGGGCGGCGGCGCCTCGACGAACGGCAGCGTCGACCACACGGCGGCACCGCCGATCCCGAGGGCGATGTGGGGGACGGCGTGCAGCAGCCCCGCGACGCGGAGCCGCAGGCCCTGTCGGCCCATCGTGACCGCGAAGAGGTAGGTGCCCGCAAAGACCGCGGCGACCGCGAACCCGATCGGCGCATTGAACCACCTGCCGTCGGCGGTCATCAGCGCCAACATCAACAGCGTCTGCATCGTCCCGAGCAGCAGCGGGAACCCCGGATGCAGCCGGGGCAGCCGGTCGAAGATCCGCCACGCCAGCCGCCGGCTGGTGCTCTGCGGCGGGTAGGTGGCCTGCAACTCGTAGTCGAGCGACTTGCTGGACTGGCGGACCACGGATTCGGGCGGTGGGACGGCGAGCCGGTCCGGCAGGTGTGCAGTGCTGGAGGCGAACGCGCCCGCACCCCCACATGTGATCAGCTGTCGTCCGTGTCCGTCCGGGCCCGGCCCGGCGTACCGCGAGTAGTGGTGCCGGTCGCCGGCCAGCAGCAGCGGCACACGCGCGCCGGTAGGAACGATGATCTTGCGGACAAAGTAGTCGACGTTGTCGTAGGCGTCCGGTTCGGCGTCGGCGACTACCCAGGCCGGCCGGGCGGTGACGAGGATGACCCGGTCATCCGGCTCGAGCCGGGAGGCGGCGCTCGCGAAGTACTCGAGTTGCGGTTCGTCGATGTAGGAGTCGAGCTGGATGTCCATCGCGAACACCCACCACCGGTGCGGAAGCTCGAGCGCGAAGTAGCTGCGGTGCTGGGCGGTCTGCCAGCCGCCGCAGGGGTCCTGCTGCGCGAACACGCGGAGGAACGAGGTGAGCCCGTCGTACCAGTCGTGGTTGCCCGGCAGCGCGTAGACCGTGGTAGGCCGATCGTCCGGCGCCGGCATGGCAGCCCGGTACGGGCCCTTCCACCGCTCGTCGTACGCCCGGGCCGACGCCGCGGGGTACACCTGGTCGCCGCCCAGGACCAGCAGATCGCCGCGCGGCAACGTCCCGTCGGCGCCGTCGACGGCGAGCTTCGGCTGGGCCAACAGGTACGCGACCGAGTAGGTGGCGTCGAAGCCGTCGCCCCCGTCGGCGGTGAAGTCCAGCCACAGCTCGCCGGTGCCGCTGTGGCCGAAGGTGTCGCTTGGGAGCGCTGCCTGGAGCTCGCGCTTGTCCAGGTAGCTGCCCAGCGCGTACGCCAGCCCTACGCGGACGCCGGTACGGACCAGCAGCCCCGGGTTGAGCCACGACACCGGCCGCTGCGGGTGAAAGCCGAGCTCCGCGGCCGACAGGTCGCGTGGTCGATGGTCCCGCATGATCGCACCCTACTGGTGAAGATCGGACATTCGGCAACACCCGCGCTCCTAGGATCGAAAGAGCGCAGGGAGTTGAAGCAGCATGGGCGCTTTCACGGCGAGCGTGCGCGACCGGGCACTGCACACGCCCGCAGGCCGCGAGCGGGCTGCGGACCTACTGCGGGCGGCGGCGATCTGTGTTGTCGTGGGCGGTCACTGGCTGGCCGTCGCGGTGTCTTACGAGGACGGCGAGCTGTCCGGGCGCAACGCGCTGGACGTGGTGTCCTGGAGCCATCCGCTGACCTGGCTTTTCCAGGTGATGCCGATCTTCTTCCTGGTCGGCGGGTACGCGAACGCCGCGTCGTTCACGTCGCACCGGCGCCGCGGCGGCGACGCCATGGCGTGGGTGCTGTGGCGAACCGACCGACTGCTGCGCCCGACGACCGCGCTGCTTCTGGTGGTGCCGGTGACCGCCGCCGGCGCCGTGCTGCTGGGCGCCTCTGAGGCGCTGGTCGGGATGGCGACCTGGCTGGCGTCCATCCCGTTGTGGTTCCTGCTCGCGTACCTCGGCATGATCGTGCTGACCCCGTGGATGCTGGCGGTGCACCGGCGGGCGGGGATTGCCGTGCCGATCGCTCTGGTGGCGGCGGTGGCGGCCGCGGACGCGCTGCGGATGGGCCTGGGCGTGCCGTATGTGAGCGAGATCAGCTACCTCACCGCCTGGCTCGCGGTGCACCAGGCGGGACTCTGCTGGCGGGACGGCCTGCTGCCGACCGGGCGGCTACCCGCTGCGGCGTGGACCGCGCTGGCCATCGGTGCGCTGCTGTGCCTGACGCTGGCGGGGCCGTACGAGATACGGATGGTGGGCGTCAACACCGCGCCGCCCACGCTGGCCCTGATGGCCCTGGCGGCGGCGCAGACCGGTCTCGTGCTGCTGCTGCGGCCGCCGCTGAACCGCTGGCTGCAGCGGACCGGCCCGTGGACTGTCGTGGTGGCGCTGAACGCTGTAGTCCTCACCATCTTCGTCTGGCACATGGCGGCCGCCGTGGTGGCCGCAATCGTTGTCTACCCGGGCGGGCTGATGGCCCAGCCGCCGGTGGGCTCCGTCGCGTGGTTCGTGTGGCGGATCCCGTGGGTCGCGGCCTGTGCCCTCGTGCTGCTGCCCTTGGTGGCGCTCTTCGGCCGCATCGAGTTGCGCCGGTCGCCGCTGCGGTCCCGTGCCGTCAGCGGGAGGCGGTCAGCCGCAGCTGTGGCCGGGCTCGCCGCTGTGTTAAGCGGCCTGCTTGGCGTGGCACTGGCCGACCGGGCGTATCACGGCCTCGGCGGGTTGCCGCCGGCCGCAGTGCTCAGCTACCTGGCGGGTGCCGCGATCCTCCGCGCTGCCCGCTCGGGCCGACTGGGCCGACTGGGGCGCTGGGTCGATTGATCACGTAAGGGGGGTTGGCCGGCACTTCCCCAGGCGCATGCGCCTGGGGAAGTGCC
>CAZMXH010000436.1:0-3189 GCA_964570165.1 uncultured Actinomycetes bacterium | reverse complement strand
TGGCGGAATGTGCTTCACGTTCCTTGCCGCGCAGGGCTACGAGGTGGGCAGCTCGCTGCTCGAGAGCGACCAACTGGACGCTGTCCGCGGGTTCCTCGACCGCGCCCGCGACACCGGCGTGGAGCTTGTGCTCCCCGTCGATGTCGTGGTGGCCGTCGACGTGTCGGCGGACGCGGAGACCTCGGTCGTGGCAGCGTCGGCCATCCCGGCGGGAATGAAGGGGCTCGACATCGGGCCGGCCACCGTGGACCTGTTCAGGGGCAAGCTGACCGACGCCCGGACGGTGGTCTGGAACGGGCCCATGGGAGTGTTCGAGGTGGCCCCGTTCGCTGCGGGAACGCGCGACGTCGCAACAGCCATCAGCGAGCTGTCGGCGACGACGATCGTCGGCGGTGGCGACTCGGCGGCGGCCATCCGGCAGCTTGGGCTGGACGAGGCGGCGTTCACCCATATCTCGACCGGTGGCGGGGCAAGCCTGGAACTGCTCGAGGGCAAGACGCTGCCCGGGCTCTCCGTACTGGAGGACTAGATGGCCACACGCAGCCGCCGGCCGCTGATCGCCGGCAACTGGAAGATGAACCTGAACCATCTCGAGGCGATCGCGCTGGTGCAGAAGGTCGCGCACTCGCTCGATGAGAGCGACCTGGAGAAGGTGGAGGTTGCAGTGCTGCCTCCGTTCACCGACATCCGCTCGGTCCAGACGGTGATCGACGGAGACCGGCTGGGGCTCGTGTACGGCGCGCAGGACCTGTCGATTCACGACTCCGGCGCATACACAGGTGACGTGTCGGGCGCGATGCTCGCGAAGCTGGGGTGCACGTACGTGATCGTGGGGCACTCGGAGCGCCGCCAGCACCATGGTGAGGACGACGCCCTGGTGGCGCAGAAGGTCGCGGCCGCGTTACGGCACGGGCTCGCGCCGATCTTGTGTATCGGCGAAAGCCTCGACGTCCGGCGGGAGGGCCGCCACGTGGAGCACACGCTGCGCCAACTGGACGCCGCGCTGGACGGCGTGAAGCCTGAGCACGCCACGAGCGTGGTGGTGGCGTATGAGCCGGTGTGGGCGATCGGCACCGGTGAGGTCGCGACCCCGGAGGACGCCCAAGAGGTGTGCGCGGCCATCCGGCAACGGCTGGCGGAGCTGTACTCCGCCGAACTGGCCGCCGGGGCTCGGGTGCTGTACGGGGGCTCGGTGAAGGCCACGAACATCGCGCCGATCATGGAGCAGGCGGATGTGGACGGCGCCCTCGTCGGCGGCGCGAGCCTCGACGCCGAGGAGTTCTCGAGCATCTGCAAGTTCCACCGGCACCTGCCTCGCTGATCATTGACCTGACGTTTTAGGTGAGCACGTCACTGAGTGGCGTCGTCGAGTCCACGTTCCCAACCCGCCGGAAGGATCAACCCGAGCGGGTAGGGGGAGGGCCAGTCCTCCGGCTGCGGCTCGACCGGACGCTGGCCCGGCACGTGCTTCCACCAGCGGATCGGGTCTCCCGGCGGGTTGTCGCGATGAAGAGCGGCGATCTTCGCGGCGAACCCCGCACGGTCGCCGTAGACGTCCGGCGCGCCGTACCGTACGAAGTCCAACCCGAGGCGGCGCAGCCAGAACTCGCGCTCGCTTTGAGCACGGACGATCTGCTTCGCGTCGGCACGATCGTTGTACTTGAGCGCGCCGTCAGCTTCGCTGACGGCCCGGTGGTAGGGCCACAGCCCATCGACACGCCTCTCCGGCTTGTCGCGACCGACCCAGGCATTGGACACGGGCATCGGCAGGTTGAACTCAAGGCAGGTGAACCTGCCGAGGGTCTCGAGCGGGCTCTCGGCGTTGGGGTCTGCGTGCTCGGCGATCCACCGTGCCCGGTGCGCTCCGGGCCAGCGGGTCAGATGACGCGCGGCGGCGCGGAGGTCATGCCCGCTACTTGCGACGCGGTGAGCCACAATGAGGGCATGGTGGACGGGTGCTCTGCGAGCGAGGTCCACCGCAGTCCATGCCTGACTCATCGATCTCAACCGACCGGCGCTGATTCGATGCTCCGCCGGCAGCCTGCCCACCAGAATGCGGCCGTGAGTCGTTGCCGACGGACCAAGGCCGCGCGCATTCTCTCGTATGACGTCCGGCAGCTTGGGTGGTTGGCCGAATGTCGGCAAGCCCCAGTTGACCACTGCGGACCAGCCCACGAGGTAGGTGGCGGGCCCGCAGGAGACCGCAAAAGCTCGAGCCTTCTCGCCGAACTGATTCCACTCGTCCAGCGACTCGAAACGGGAGGTCTCGACATAGCAGCCGTGGGCCAGGTGCGTCAGCAGCTCTGCCTGCGTAAGCCGATGCAGTCGGGAGTGAGTAATGCCGGCCGCTCGAGCCTCGGCGTTGGTGAACAGCCCGTACCCACGGCGGAGCAGGTCGCGGACGTCGTCCGGGAGCCGGGTCGTCCGTCTGGCCATGGTCATCTAGCCTGTCGGGACACCCGCCGGCTATGGACCCCTGGCCGTAGGTGTGGATTACTCGAGGCGCGCCACAGGGGGTGTGGATGAGCCGGCAGCGCTCGGCACAGAAGCTCGGACGGGGAATGAGGGGCGTGGCCGGTTTCCGTCCGCAACCGATGCCGCGTAGTCTTGTATCTTGCCTCCGCCGGCTACCCCGGTTGACCGGAAGGACATTGTCACTACCGTGAAGCTCGCGTTCTCGATTGTGCTGGTCGTCACCAGCCTGCTGCTGATCTTGCTTATCCTGCTCCACAAGGGCAAGGGTGGGGGACTTTCTGACATGTTCGGCGGCGGTATGTCCTCGAGCCTTGGGGGGTCAACCGTTGCCGAGCGAAACCTGGACCGGCTTACGGTCGCGATCGGCATCGTCTGGGCCGCGAGCATCGTGGGCCTAGGACTGATCGCCACCACATGATCTCGTTCCAGATGCACCTGAGTTCGAGGAGTCGTAACAGTGGCTAGTGGCAACGCAATTCGTGGCAGCCGCGTCGGCGCGGGCCCGATGGGGGAGGCCGAGCGCGGCGACGCTGCTCCCCGCCGACTGGTCCCGTTCTACTGTGGGCACGGTCACGAGACGATGCCCAGCTTCGCCGTGGACGCGGTCGTCCCCGAGTACTGGGACTGCCCGCGGTGCGGCCTTCCTGCCAGCCAGGACAGGGAGAATCCACCTCCGATTCCGCGAAACGAGCCATACAAGACCCACCTCGCGTA
>CAZMXH010000435.1:0-3213 GCA_964570165.1 uncultured Actinomycetes bacterium | reverse complement strand
CGAACGACGTCACCGCCCGCGACCTCCAGCGCACCGACGACCAGTGGGCGAGGGCGAAGGGTTTCGACACGTTCTGCCCCCTCGGGCCGTGGATCGAGACCGACCTGGACACTTCCGACCTGCGGGTGCGCTGCCTGGTGGGGGACGAGGTACGGCAGGACGGGCGGACGTCCCAGATGATCCACGACGTGCCCTCCCTCGTGACCTACGTGAGCGAGGCGTTCACCCTACTTCCCGGGGACGTGATTCTCACAGGGACACCGGCGGGCGTGGGACCGATCGAGGCGGGGGACGAGGTCACTGTCACCGTCGAGGGTGTCGGCACGCTCCGCAACCGGGTGCTTCCCGCGAGAGAGCAGTAACCGGCCGGCGGCGCTGGATATCCTCGGTACCTCGGAACATGTCTACCCAGGAAGATTCGGTGATCTCCGTTGCCCCCGTTGGATCCCGTACTCGGCGAGATTTCGCCGGAGGCGGTGCGCGTCCGCTTCTGCCCGTCCCCGACAGGTAGCCCGCACGTCGGGCTCGTCCGTACCGCGCTGTTCAACTGGGCGTTCGCCCGGCATTACGGCGGGACGTTCGTGTTCCGTATCGAGGACACCGATGTCACGCGAGACTCCGAGCAGTCCTACCAGGCGCTGCTCGCGGCGTTCCGCTGGCTTGGGCTGAGCTGGGACGAGGGGCCGGAGGTCGGCGGGCCCTACGGGCCGTACCGGCAGTCGCAGCGCCGCGACCTGTACGACGACATCGTGCGCCGGCTGCTCGACGCCGGGTACGCGTATCGCTGCTACTGCACCGAGGAGGAACTGGAAGAGCGGCGGGCCGCCGCTCGCGCAGCCGGCCGGCCGAGCGGGTACGACGGCACGTGCCGCACGCTGACGGAGGCGCAGGTGGCCTCGTACGAACGCGAGGGCAGAAGGCCGGTCATCCGATTCCGGATGCCGGACACCGCAGTCGGGTTCGACGACCTCGTCCGCGGCACGATGACGTGGGAACCCGAGCACCTGTTCGACTACGTGCTCGTACGGGCGACCGGCCACCCGCTGTATCCGCTGGTCAACCCGGTCGATGACGCGCTGATGGCCATCACCCACGTGTTACGCGGTGAGGATCTGCTGTCGTCGACGCCGCGGCAGATCCCGTTGCACCGGGCGTTGCGGTCCATCGGGGCCACGGAGGCGCCGCTGCCGCGCTTCGGCCACCTTCCGTCCGTCAAGGGCGAAGGCGACAAGAAGCTGTCGAAGCGCGACCCGGAAGCATCGCTGGACCTGTACCGCGAGCGCGGCTTCCTCCCCGAGGCGCTGCTCAACTACCTCGCGCTGCTGGGCTGGTCGATCGGCGGCGACCGGGAGATCTTCTCGCTCGAGGAGATGGTCGCGGCGTTCGACGTGACCCGGGTCAACCCCAACCCGGCGCGGTTCGACCTGAGGAAGGCCGAGGCGGTCAACGGCGTGTGGCTGCGTCGGCTCGACGTCGACGACCTCGCGTCGCGGATGGTGCCGTACTTGCAGGCAGCAGGCGTGCTTGCCGACCCGCCGTCCGACGCGGAACTGGCGCTGCTGCGGGCGGCCACGCCGCTGGTGCAGGAGCGGATGGTCACCCTCGACGAGTCGAGCGGGATGCTCGGTTTCCTGTTCGCTGAGCGGCTGGAGATGGACGAGGACGCCGCGGCCAAGGTTCTGACGCCGGACGCCGTGCCGACGCTGGAGGCGGCTCGCAAGGCCCTGGTCGACGTCGAGACCTGGGCCGCCGAGCCGATCGAGGCGGCGCTGCGGGCGTCGCTGGTGGACGGGTTGGGGTTGAAGCCTCGGGTCGCCTTCGGGCCGCTGCGGGTCGCTGTGTCCGGGCGACGGGTGTCCCCGCCGCTGTTCGAGTCGCTGGAGTTGCTCGGCCGCAGCCGTACGCTCGACCGGCTGGACGCTGCGATCGCGCGGGCCGGCAGGTGAGCCAGCCCTGGGACCCGTACCGGGTGCCGCCGGAGCGGGGGCAGGCGCGGCCCAGTGCGCCGCAGCGGTACGCCGGCGAGCACCCGGAGCCGGAGCCATACCACCGGCTGCTGCGGACGAGACGCTACGCGTGGTGGCGGCCGCTGGCAGGGCTGGCCGTGCTCGGCGCGATGTTCTCGATCCTCGCGATCCTCATCACCACCGCCACCGTCCTGGCCGAGTGGGTGCGTACCGGCGAGACGCTGGGTGAGGTTCTCGAAACCTTCGGTCAGGACGTGAACCCGGTGGTGCTGCTGGGCACGAACATTGCGCTCGCCGCTGCAATCCCCGCAGCGGCATTGGCGATGGTCGTCGTCCACCGCCAGCGGCCTGGCTGGCTGTCGTCGGTCGCCGGGCGCCTGCGCTGGGGCTTGCTCCTCCGCATGGCCGGCTTGGCGTTCTTGGTCGTGGTGGTGTTCACGCTGGTCAGCGGGTTCATTCCGGCCGGGGACGGAACGCCGGCCGTCACCGAGGTGGAGGTCGCGTCGCTGTCCACCTGGCTGGCGTTCGCCGCGGTCGTCTTGCTGACCACGCCGCTGCAGGCGGCAGGGGAGGAGTACGCGTTCCGCGGGTACGGGCTGCAGGCGTTCGGCGCGTGGTTCGGGACGCCGTGGGTCGGAGCGATCGGCACGTCCCTCGCCTTCGCCTTCGCGCACGGCAGCCAGAACCTGCCGCTGTTCCTGGACCGTTTCGCCTTCGGTTTGGTGGCGTGCTGGCTCGTGGTGCGCACGGGAGGGCTGGAGGCGGCCATCGCGCTGCACGCGGTGAACAACATGGTGATCTTCCTGCTCGCCGCCGCCGTCGACGACGTCGGCAGTGCGATAGCGGTCCGCGAGATTCCTTGGGTGCTGATCGTCGTCGACGTGCTGCAACTGGTCGTCTTCGCGCTGCTCGCCGTGTGGTACGTGCAGCGGCGCGGCTACCGGACCAGAGCGGTAGCCGCCTCACGGTGATGATCGATGGGTGAGGGTATCCCCGTTGGCTCCCGTCGAGATGTCACCCGGGCGTGGGCCCATGGCCCGGCGTACGTCACCGCCTGCGAACTCCCAACCGGGACGCCCTCGACCACGCGGGCATCTTCAGATGAGTCAAAGACTCGACCTACGCGGGCAGCCTGGATCAACGCGAAGTTTGGTTGGGAGACCGTCCGGCCGGTATTCTTGCCCGGCGGTTGAGCTGATCCAGTGGGGTAGGGTGTAACTGGCAGCACGTCGGATTCTGGTTCCGT
>CAZMXH010000434.1:0-3227 GCA_964570165.1 uncultured Actinomycetes bacterium | reverse complement strand
GATGTCGTCGGCGGCATCCCGTGGATCGAGCACAGCGACGAGGATGCGCGCGAGCACGTCCGCCGGATGTGCGCGATCGCCGCCGAACAAGGGCGGAAGGTCGCGATGCTGGTGGACGACGCCGGCGATCCCGCGCTGCGCACGACGGAGATGCTCGCCGTCGAGTTGCTCCGGCAGGGCCTGATTGGGCGCGGTATCGCCAACCACGCCCGGGCGGTCGGCACGTACGCCGAGCCGTCCGTCCGCCGGCTCGCCGGGCTGGCGCGGCGGGCCGGGCTCGGGTTCGTCAGCGACCCGCATACCGGGCCGGTGCGGCTGCCTGCGTTCCTGCTGGCCGACCTGGGTGTCCGCGTCGCCCTCGGCCAGGACGACATCGAGGACGCGTACTACCCGTTCGGCCGCAACAACATGCTCGAGGTGGCGTTTCTCGCCGCGCACGCGCTGGAGGCGGTGTCGCAGCCGGCGATGGACCGGATCTTCGACATGGTGACGACCGAGGCGGCCGACGTCCTCGGCGTGGAGGGCCATCGCTTGGACATCGGCGCGCCGGCCGACCTCGTGGTGCTCGATGGCTCGTCGGTACGCGAAGCGCTGGCGCGGCACAGCCCGCCGAGGTATGTGATCGCCAGCGGCCGCGTCGTCGCGGAGAGCACGAGCAGCACAACGTTCTACCCGTCCTGAGCCTCGCGCCCGCTTTCGTGCAAATAGCTTCCTCTTTGCTGTTGTGGCGGCAACTAGGAAGCTATTTGCGCACCCGAGGCGGGAGGGCCACCCGGCTGCCGCGCGGCTGGACGGGCGCGGCAGACTCACCCTGTGAGCAACGCCGAGGTCGAAGGCCGGGCCGCGATCCGCGTGGGGATCGACACCGGCGGCACGTTCACCGACGTCGTGGCGGTGGACGAGCGGACCGGTCAGGTCGTCACCACCAAGACGCCGTCAACGCCGGCCGATCCCGCGGAGGCCTTTCTCGCCGGCATTCACAAGGCGCTCGGACAGCTCGGATTGGGCGGCGACGCACTCGGCTCGGTCAGTCACGGCACGACGGTGGCTACCAATACCCTGCTCGAGGGCAAGGTGAGCGGTCTCGGCTTCATCACGACGGAGGGCTACCGGCACGTCTTGGAGATCGCCCGGCAGTCGGTGCCCGACGGGTACGGCAACAGCTACTTCTGGATCAAACCGGACCGCATCGTGCCCGCGAACCTCGTCCGCACGGTCGGGGGCCGGCTCGCAGCGGACGGGAGCGAGATCCGTCCGTTCAACGAGGCGGACGCGGTCGCCGCCGCCCGCTTCTTCCGGGCCAGGGGCATCATGGCGATCGGCGTGTGCTTCCTGCACAGCTACGCGAACCCGGAGCACGAGCTGCGGATGCGCGACGTGCTCGCTCGCGAGCACCCGGACGCGACGGTGTCGATCTCCTCGGAGGTGCTGCGCGAGTACCGGGAGTACGAGCGCAGCGTGACGACCCTGGTCGATGCCGCGGTCAAGCCGACCATCCGGCGCTACCTGGGCAACGTGCGGGCGCGGCTGGACGAGCTGACCGGGCCCGGGCGGCGCGTGCCGTTCTACGTGATGAAGTCCAACGGCGGGGTGCTGTCGGCCGAGCAGGTCGTTCACCAGCCGATCACGACGGTCCTGTCCGGCCCTGCCGCCGGGGCGCTCGGCGCGGCCGTAGTCGCCACGGCTGCGGGCCGTCCGCAGGCGCTCACCCTGGATGGCGGCGGCACGTCCACGGACGTGGCGGTGGTCCGGGACGGCCATCCGGCCTTGACGACCGAGGGCACGGTCGGCGGCTACCCGAGCAAGATCCCGATGATCGACGTGGTGACCGTCGGGGCCGGCGGCGGTTCGGTGGCCTGGGTCAGCCCAGAGGGAACGCTCAAGGTGGGCCCCCGTTCGGCAGGTGCCGAGCCCGGCCCGCTGTGCTACCGCAAGGGCGGCACCGAGGTGACCGTCACCGATGCCCACGCGGTGCTCGGGCGTATCCCGCCCCACCTGCTTGGCGGCGAGATTCCGCTGGACGTCGACGCCGCGCGCGACGGCATCGCGGCGCTGGCGGACCGGCTGGGCCTGGACGTCGCGCGGTGCGCCACCGGCGTGCGGGAGATCTCGGCGTGGAACCAGGCCAACGCGTTGCGCCAGGTGACGGTCAAGCGCGGGCTGGACGTCCGCGAGTTCACGCTGGTCAGCTTCGGCGGCTCGGGGTCGCTGCTGGCCTGCCGGCTGGCCGACGTCCTCGGCCTGCAGGGCGTCCTCGTCCCGCCCGACCCGGGCAACCTGTCGGCGTACGGGCTGCTCACGGTCGACGTCCGCAACGACGGGGTGCGGACGGCGGTGCACCGGCACGCGGACCTCGATGTGGCCACCGTGGAGAAGGTGCTCGCCGACCTGCAGGTCGAGGCGGACGAGGCGCTGGACCGGGAGGGGTTCGCCCCTGCGGACCGCCGGTTCGGCCGGTCGGCGGACCTGCGCTACGTCGGCCAGGCCTTCGAGGTGCGGGTGGACGTCCCGGCCGGTCCGGTCACCGCCGACCTGCTGGACGGAGTGGCCGACGCCTTCCACCGCGAGCACCATGCCCTCTACGGGTACGACTTCCGCAACGATCCCCGCCAGCAGGTCGAGTGGGTCAACCTGCGGGTCACCGGCATCGGGCCGATCCGCACGCCGACGCTGCCCACGGTCGCCCCCGGCACCGGCGCGGACAGCGCCCGGACCGGCACCCGGCGGGTGTACTTCGACGACTGGGTGGACGCACCCACCTACGACCGGTACGCGCTGGGCGCCGGCGACGTGGTGAGCGGCCCCGCCGTGGTGGAGGAGTTCGGTGCGACGGTTCCGGTCCATCCGGGCTTCGCCGCCGAGGTCGACCGGCACGGCAACCTGCGGATGGGGCGGCGATGAAGCCGGACGCCGTCCTCGTCGAGATCGTCCAGGGCTACCTGGCCTCGGTCGAGCAGGAGGTCGAGACCGCGATCGGTCGTACCGCGCGCTCGCCGATGATCCGGGACGCGCACGACTACCGCGCGGGCATCCACGACCGCCGGCTGCGCAAGCTGACCGGCCGGTCGTATTCGGCGCTGGTTCACCCGGTAGTCCGGGACTACCCGATGGACACCATGCGTCCGGGCGACGTGTTCTTCCACAACGACGTCTACCTCTCCGAGGGCGGCATCGGACATCTGCCGGACCTGGGCGTGACGGTTCCGGTCTTCCATGGCGGGGATGTC
>CAZMXH010000433.1:0-3251 GCA_964570165.1 uncultured Actinomycetes bacterium | reverse complement strand
CGCCTGGGGACAGGAGACCGCGGCTGCCAGGGTGTCGGCAGCGACGGCTCGCGCGAGCGCCGGCCGGTGCTCGCCGGCGGCATCTGCGAGCCGGGTCTTGGCCACCTCGCGCCGCTTCACCGGGACTACGATCGACCATTCCATCCCGCCTATCGTGTCAGGTCGGGCTCGGAATGAGGCACGATGCCAGTGGAGCCCGAGTAGCGGCCGCGGGACAGCACCGCGTGAAGGAGGGCAAGTGAGCGGACCGAAGCAGCGGCTGGGCTTCTGGTACCGCGTCGTCGCAGCGATCGTGCGGCCGGTTCTGATGCTGCTGACCCGGCGCGACTGGCACGGCGCCGAGCACCTGCCGCCCGTCGGAACCGGCGTCGTGGTGTCGACGAACCATGTGTCGTACGTCGACCCGCTCACCTTCGCGCACTTCCTCTGGGACAACGGCCGGGCTCCGCGCTTCCTGGCGAAGGAGGCCGTGTTCCGGATCCCGGTGCTGGGCAGGATCATCGCCGCGTGCGGGCAGATCCCCGTCTATCGCGACTCGAAACACGCCGCGCAGGCCTACCGCGACGCGGTCGCCGCCGTTCGCCGCGGCGAGTGCGTCGGCATCTACCCCGAGGGGACTATCACGCGCGACCCACGCCTGTGGCCGATGGTCGGCCGGACCGGAGCGGCACGGGTCGCCCTGGAGACCGGCTGCGCGGTGATCCCCGTCGCGCAGTGGGGCCCGCAGCATCTGCTGCCGCCGTACGCCAAGCTGCCGAGCCCGCTGCCGCGCAAGACGATGCACGTGAGCGCCGGACCGCCGGTCGAGCTGGACGACCTGCGGAAGCGGCCTATCACGAGCGCCGTGCTCCACGAGGCCACGGAGCGGATAATGGACGCGATCACCGGTGAGCTGGCCAAGCTACGGAACGAGCCGCAACCGGCAACCAGGCTGGACCCGCGCGGGCAGGGCGCGCCCCCGGCCGACAGCCGGGAGGATGACGCCTGATGCGAGTCGCGGCGTTCGGCGCGGGATCCTGGGGTACGACCTGCTCGATGGTGCTCGCCGACGCGGGCTGCGACGTCATGCTGTGGGCTCGCCGTCCCGAACTGTGCGAAGCGATCAACCGGACGAGGACGAATCCCGACTACCTGCCGGACGTGAAGCTGCCGGCCGGGGTGAGGGCGACCCACAGCGCTGCGGAGGCCGCGTCCGGCGCCGACGTGGTGGTGCTGGCGGTACCGTCGCAGACGCTGCGCGAGAACCTCAGCCGGTGGGTGTCTGTGCTGCCTGCCGATGCGGTTCTGGTCAGCCTGATGAAGGGCATCGAGCTTGGCACGTCGCTGCGGATGAGCGAGGTGATCCGGCAGGTGACCAGCGCCGCGGAGGACCGGGTCGCCGTACTGTCAGGCCCGAACCTCGCGGGCGAGATCGCCCAGCGGCAGCCGGCGGCGAGCGTGATCGCGTGCGCGGACGAGGGCGTAGCGCAGCGGTTGCAGAAGGCGTTCCACACGCCGTACTTCCGTCCCTACACCAACTCCGACGTCGTCGGGACCGAGCTTGGGGGAGCGGTGAAGAACGTGATCGCGCTGGCCGTGGGGATGGCGGCCGGCCTGGGCTTCGGCGACAACGCCCGGGCTAGCGTGATCACCCGCGGCCTTGCGGAGACCGCCCGGCTGGGCGCGGCGCTCGGCGCGGATTCGTACACCTTCCAGGGCCTTGCCGGGCTCGGCGACCTGGTCGCGACCTGCTCGTCGCCGCTGTCGCGCAACCGGACGTTCGGTGAGAAGCTCGGCCGCGGCCTGTCGGTGTCCGAGATCGCTGGCGCGACGAGGCAGGTCGCCGAGGGCGTGAAGTCCTGCGAGTCGATCCTCGCGCTGGCGCGGCGGGCGGGAGTGGAAATGCCGATCGTGGAGCACGTGACCTACGTGGTGCGCGGGGAGATGACGCCCCTGGAGATGCTCCACAGCTTCATCTCGCGCGCCGCCAAACCGGAGCGGCACGGCCACTAGCTCGCGGTCTGCCTGCGAGGGCTCGGCGCGCGGGGTTCCTGCCTACCCCCGTGCCGTTCGGTCGGAGTCGCGGTATGGTCGGCCGCGATGAGCAGCCAGCAGCCTCGTCGTGTCCGGGTGGCCGTCGTGTTCGGCGGGCGTAGCTCGGAGCACGGCATCTCGTGCGTCACCGCGGGCAGCGTCCTGCGAGCGATCGATCCGGAGCGGTACGAGGTCGTTCCGATCGGGATCACCATGGACGGCCGGTGGGTGCTCGGTCCCGACGACCCCGGCCGGCTCGCGATCACCGACGGAAAGCTGCCCGAGGTGGCCGACGTGGGAGGCACCGTGGTGCTGCCACCGACGCCGGACGGCGTGCAGCTCAGCGTCCACGAGGCCGGCCGGGTGCCGCACGTGCTGGGGACCGTGGACGTGGTGCTGCCGCTGCTGCACGGCCCGTACGGTGAGGACGGCACCCTCCAAGGCCTGCTGGAGATGGCGGGCGTGCCTTACGTCGGCTCCGGCGTGCTGGCCTCGGCCGTTGGGATGGACAAGCACTACATGAAGCTGGTGCTGGAGGCGAGCGGGCTTCCGGTGTGCCGGCACGTGCTCGTGCCACCGGGTCCTTGGGAGGCGCAGCGCCGCCGAGTGGAGGCGGAGGTGGCTAGCCTCGGGTGGCCGGTGTTCGTCAAGCCCGCCCGCGCCGGTTCCAGCGTGGGTGTCACGAAGGTGACCGGGCCGGCCGGGCTCGAGACGGCCGTGCTCGCTGCCCGAGAGCACGACCCCAAGGTGCTGGTCGAGGAGGCCGTCGACGCTCGCGAGGTCGAGTGCGGCGTGCTCGAGGGCCTGGACGGCGGCCACCCCGAGGCGAGCACGGTGGGAGAGATCCGGGTCGACGGCACCCACGAGTTCTACGATTTCGAGGCGAAGTACTTGGATGAGTCCCATGTGGGGCTGGAGGTACCGGCTCAGCTGCCTGACGAGGCGGTGGAACAGGTCCGGGAGTTGGCGGTGCGCGCGTTCGAGGCGCTGTCCTGCGAGGGGCTCGCGCGGGTGGACTTCTTCTACCGCGAGGACGGGACGCTGCTGGTCAACGAGGTGAACACGATGCCCGGCTTCACGCCCACCTCGATGTTCCCGATGCTGTGGGCGGCGGCCGGTCTCGACTACCCGGCGCTGGTGGACCGCCTGATTACCACGGCTCTGTCCCGCCCGGTCGGCCTCCGCTAGGGCGCTTCGGCCCCCCCCCCCCCCGCCGCGCCCCCCCCCCCCCCCGCGCG
>CAZMXH010000432.1:0-3258 GCA_964570165.1 uncultured Actinomycetes bacterium | reverse complement strand
ACCGGCCACCACAACGACATGCCGTGCGGCTTCTCCCGGCCCCACTGCCGCATCGGGTCGCCACGCCGCGTGTCCTCGACCGTGATGACCTCGGCGCCGAAGTCGCCGAGCAGCTGGCCGCAGAAGGGCCCGGCGAGGAGCTGGCCCAGCTCGATGACCCGGACGTCGCCGAGCGGTAGGGCGTCGGTGGCTGCCATCACACTCCTTAGAGGGGGGACGGTGTCGGCGGCGCCGGCCCGGGGTGGGGCCGTGGGCCCAGCAGCGCGGCCCGCGCGGCCAGCAGGTGGCTGCGCATGACGCACTCGGCCCACTCGGGGTCGCGGTTGCGCATCGCGGTCACGATCTCGATGTGGTGCCGGGAGCTGCGCTCCATCGCCACGTCGTCGAAGGTGTGCAGGGTCCGGTGCAGGACGACGGAATGGACGAGGCTGCTGACCACGCCAGTGAGCGATGCGCCGCCACCGGCCGCCTGCACCACGCCGGCGTGGTACAGCCCGTTGAGCTCGTAGATCCGGTCGAGGTCGCGGTCCCCGCGGACGGCCGTAGCCTCGGCGTGCGCCAGTGCAAGCTCCTCGAGCTCGTCGAGCGCCTCGGCCGTGATGCGTTCCGCGGCCCGTCGGGCGGCGAGGCCTTCCACCTGTGCCCGGAGCACGAAGATCTCCTCCAGCTCGGCGGGGGACCAGGCGATCACGCGCGCGCCCTTGTTCGGCGTGATCTCGACCAGCCCCTCGGCCGCCAACAGCCGCAGCGCCTCCCGCACCGGGGTCCGGCTCACTCCGAGCGTGGCGGCAAGCTCCACCTCTCCCAGCCGGTCGCCGGACGCGTACTGCCCGCTGAGAATCAGGCGGCGTACTCCGTCGACCACGGACTCGGTTTCAGTCGTCACCAGCCCTCCCGACCAGCACCGCCGGATGCCGAATGCATGCACTTTAGGAGTGTCACCAGCAAGATTGCAAGACCGAGGAAGGACTGGGCAGCAGATTGCATACATTTATGCCAGGTGATACACCAGTGACATGAACCCGACCCGGGTCGAGATCGTCGAAGTCGGTCCACGTGACGGTCTCCAGAACGAGGACGTCGTGGTGCCTACCGACGGCAAGGTCGCCTACCTCGAGGCACTGCTCGCCGCGGGCCTGCGCCGCATCGAAGCGGTGAGCTTCGTGCACCCGGACCGAGTGCCGCAGATGGCGGACGCGGAGGCGGTGATGGCCCGGGCTCCCCGCCACGACGGTGTCAGCTACGCCGGGCTCGTCCTCAACCGTCGCGGCCTGCGGCGCGCGGTCGAGGCAGGCGTTGACGAGGTGAACGTCGTGGTGGTTGCCACGGACACCTTCTCCCAGCGCAACCAGGGCACCACGACCGAGGAGGGCCTGCGGGTCGTCGAGGATGTCGTGGCCGGCGCGTCGGACGCCGGCCTGCGTACCACGGTCACGGTGTCGGCCGCGTTCGGCTGCCCCTTCGAGGGGGAGGTCCCGCTGCAGCGCGTCGTCGAAATCGCGCGCCGGGCCGCCGAGGGAGCGGACGAACTCGCGCTGGCCGACACCATCGGCGTCGCGGTCCCGGCGGACGTCACGCGGCGGCTGAGCGCAGTGCGGGACGTGACGGACGTGCCGCTACGCTGCCACTTCCACAACACGCGCAACACCGGATATGCCAACGCATGGGCGGCGTTGCAGGCGGGAGTCGCGGTGCTGGACGCGAGCAGCGGCGGCATCGGCGGCTGCCCGTTCGCGCCGCGGGCGACCGGCAACATCGCGACGGAGGATCTCGTCTACCTGCTGTCGAGGTCCGGCGTCGAGACCGGCTTGACGCTGGAGGACGCGCTCGCTCCTTCCGCGCTCGTCGGAAAGCTGCTGGGCAAACAGCCGCCCGCGTTGCTGCCGCTGGCCGGGGGCTTCCCGTCCGGCGGCTCAGCGCCGGCCTGACACCGGGCCTCCTTACGGCGCGTCTCCGAAGGCTGCCAGGTCGAGGCCGGCCAGCCGCTCCGGGTCGAGGAGAATGTCGATCGCGATGATCTTCCCGTGCGCGACGGTGAACGCCAGGACCGACTGCACCCGTCCCCGCACCACCGTGACGGCTCCGGCGCTTCCGTTGACCAGCGCAGGCCGCACGTACGGGGCGAGCCGGCTCGCTCTGACCGCCTGAGACGCGACGTCCCGCGCGCCGCGGACCACGCCGGAGATGCCGGCGCGCGCCGTGCCACCGTCCGACCGCACCACAACATCCGGGTCGAGCACGGCGAGTAGGGCGTCGAAGTCGCCATGGCGGACGGCCGCGAAGTACGCGTCGACGACCTCGCGCTGGCGCTGGATATCGGGGTCTGGAGACGGGGCTTGGCCCTGGATGCGCCGCCGGGCGCGGCTCGCGAGTTGCCTGGCCGCCGCCGGAGACCGCTCGACCATGGCGGCGATCTCGTCGAAGGGCACGGCGAAGCTGTCGTGCAGCACGAAGGCCAACCGCTCGGCCGGTGCGAGGGTGTCGAGGACTACCTGGAGCGCCAGCCCGACCGAGTCGGCCAGCAGAGCTTCCTGCTCGGGATCGGCTCCTTCAGCGGGGCTGACGACCGGGTCGGGCACGTGCGCGTCGAGGGACTCCTCGCGGCGCGTGTGGCGGGCTCGCAGCATGTTCAGGCACACGCGCCCGACGACCGTGGTCAGCCAGGCCCCGAGGTTGTCGACGCCGACGGTGTCGGCGCGGCTGAGCCGCAGCCATGTCTCCTGGACCGCGTCGTCGGCGTCGCTGAACGAGCCGAGCATCCGGTACGCGACTCCTCGCAGCCGTGGTCGATGCTCCTCGAAGCGGTCGGCCAGCCATTCACGCTCGTCCACGCGGTCACATTCCTCTCCTGCCGGGTGTCATACGAGTAGACCCCTGCACCACAGCCAATGTGACAGGAGCACGGTCTCGTTTGCGAACGACCGACGAATCGGAGGACATCTATGACATCGCCCATTCTGGTGACCGGCGGCACCGGTACGCTCGGCCGCCTCGTCGTGCCGCGCCTGCTCGATGCGGGCCAACGAGTGCGGGTGCTCAGCCGGCGCCGCGCCGAGGCCGCCGACGGCATCGAGTACGTGACAGGCGACCTGGTCAGCGGCGACGGGATCGAAGCCGCGGTATCCGGGGTGCGGACGATCATGCACCTGGCGGGCGGCTCCAACGCGAAGCCCGACGCGCAGCTGACCCGGAACCTGGTGCAGGCGGCGTCACGAGCCGGCGCGCGGCACCTGGTGTACATCTCGGTCATCGCTGCTG
>CAZMXH010000431.1:0-3260 GCA_964570165.1 uncultured Actinomycetes bacterium | reverse complement strand
AGTTCCTCATGGCCGGCATCTTCGTGCAGACCATGGCGTTCTCGGTGGCGCCGGCGAGCATCGGGCTCGCCGACGACATGCACAAGGGTCTGGTCGACCGGTTCCGGTCGCTGCCGATGGCCCGCTCCGGCGTCATCGCGGGACGGGTGGTCGCGGACCTGGCCAACCAGTTCGTGGTCCTGGTGATCATGATGGTGTGCGGCGTGATCGTCGGCTGGCGGTTCCACGAGGGCATCGTGCTGTTCCTCGCGGCCGTCGGCCTGATGCTGCTGTTCGCCTTCGCGATGCTGTGGGTCGGTGCGTTCATCGGGCTGTCGGTGGGCAACCCGCAGGCTGCGGGCTCCGCGGGGCTGATCTGGTTGTTCCCGATCGTGTTCATGTCGAACGCGTTCGTCGACCCGTCCACGATGCCAACCTTTGTGCAGACGGTCGCGGAGTGGAACCCGATCAGCGCGATGGTGGCAGCGGCCCGGGATCTGTTCGGCAACGAGAGCATCATCGAGTCCAGCGCCTGGCCGATGCAGCACCCCGTTGTGACGGCGGTCGTCTGGTGCTTAGCGATCATCGCCGTCTTCGCACCGCTGGCGGTCAACAAGTACAAGCGGGCAGCCGGCACCTGAGCCCTTCACCGGGTGCAATTGACCACGTAGACCACCCGGCTATGCCCGTTACCAGGCCAATACGCCTGGTAACGGGCATAGCCGGGTGGTCTACGTGGTCAATCGGGGCGGTATCTGCGGCTAGGCGCCGTACGGCTTGGCGGCGACGATCTCGACTTCGACGGTCGCCCCAGTAGGCGTCTGGTACGAGACCGTCTCACCCGCACGTCGGCCGGAGATCGCTGCGCCCAACGGCGACTGCGGCGAGTAAACCTCGAGGTCGAGCGACTCGTCGAGGGCTAGCAGCTCACGGGACCCGAGCAAGAAGGTCTCGGTCTCCTCATCGCCCACGAACCTGACCTCGACGATCATGCCGGGCTCCACGACGCCGTCGTCGGGTGGGGTCTCACCGACCTGGGCACGCTGGAGCAGCGCCTGCAGTTGGCGGATCCGCGCCTCCTGGTGCCCCTGTTCCTCCTTGGCAGCGTGGTAGCCCCCATTCTCAGCCAGGTCGCCCTCGGCACGGGCAGCCTCGATCCGCTTGGCCGTCTCGATGCGAGCCGGACCCATGAGGTAGTCCAGCTCGGCGCGGAGCTTCTCGTATGCCTCTTTGGTGAGCCAGGCGACGTTCTCAGTCACGGCATCTGCTCCTCGGGGGCTTGTGGTGGGTTGGGACGCGTATGGGCTGTTCCGTCGTCTTGTGCGCTGTAGCCCGGACGCGTCCGCAGCGGACCAAACATTCAGGTTAGCAAGACGACCAGACGGAAAGCGATTGTCAACCTCCGGGCGCAGGCTGACAGCCTTGAACGGACACGGCGACCGCCTCGCCCTGCAGCGGGATCTCGATGTCGAGCACCATCCTGCGCTCAGCGGTCGCCGGCACAACGAGGCGTTCCTGGCCCACGACGATCTGCCTGATGTCCACCGCGACGACGTCGCAGTGAACGACGGTATCCGGGCGCCGTACGACCTCCACCGTCGCGGGCATGGTCTGCGCTGTCGGCTCGTCCCACCTCAGCACCGACGCACGGATCTGCGAGTCCGCGGCCTTCAGGATGAAGACCACGGTCACGACCGCGAACACGACGCCGAGTAGGGCTAGTGCGACCACGGTCAGGCGCCGGCGCCTGGGCTTGTCTCCGTACCGCTCGGGGGGACGGGTAGCAGAAGTGGTCACGGCATCCTCGGAATGAGCTTGCTAGCTTCGTTGTCTCCATTGTCACTGACGCTCGTGACAGACGCAGATGAGGTACCGGTGCCTGAGCAGCTACGACTTATGCATGTGCACGCCCACCCGGACGACGAGTCGAGCAAGGGTGCGGCGTCGACGGCCAAGTACGTGGCCGAAGGAGTCGACGTGCTCGTCGTCACGTGTACGGGTGGCGAGCGCGGGTCGATCCTGAATCCCAGCATGGACCGTCCGGACGTGCTCGAGAACATGAGCGAGATCCGCAAGCAGGAGATGGCGGCGGCCCGGGAGATACTCGGCATTCGGCAGCACTGGCTGGGGTTCGTGGATTCCGGCCTTCCCGAGGGCGACCCTCCACCACCGCTGCCGGACGGCTGTTTCGCGAGCCTGCCGGTGGAGAAGGCGGCGGCGCCCCTGGTGGCCGCGATACGGGAGTTCCGCCCCCATGTCGTCACCACGTACGACGAGCGCGGCGGCTACCCCCATCCCGATCACGTGATGTGCCACAAGGTCACGGTGGCCGCGTTCGACGCGGCGGCGGACGCGGAAGCGTATCCGGACGCGGGCGACCCTTGGCAGCCGCTCAAGCTGTACTACCACCATTCGCTCAACCGGGCCAGGATGCAGGCGCTGCATGACGAGATGCTGCGCTGCGGTCTCGACTCGCCGTACGAGGAGTGGCTAGAGAAGTGGAAACCCGAGCCGGACTGGGACGAACGGATCACCACCCGGGTGCCGTGCGCCGAGTACTTTCCCGTGCGGGACAAGGCGTTGCTGGCGCACGCCACTCAGATCGATCCGAACGGCCGGTGGTTCGCGGTGCCGCTGGAGGTGCAGCAGGAGGTGTGGCCGACCGAGGACTACGAGTTGGCGCGCTCGCACGTGCCGACGACGATTCCGGAGGACGACTTGTTCGCCGGTCTCCGCTAGGCCCCGGGCTGGGCGGCGGCGCCCGGGCGTGGGACTATGGAGCACGTGACCAGCTTGCTCGCCACCGCGGCGACGGAGGAGGGGCCGCCGAGCGGCCCGGTCTGGCCTGGCATCGGCGGCATCCTGATCATCGTGGCACTGGCCCTGGCCATGGTGTTCCTTTACCGGAGCCTGCGCAAGCAGTTGAAGCGCATCGACTTCGACCCGGAGGGCAAGTCGGACCACGAACGGATGAGAGGTCGTGAGGTCACAGGCAACGGCGGTGCATCCCGGCGTCCTCGTGCCGCTGACCTGGGCGAGACGCCGCCGCACGACGCTGGAACGGACGGGCATCGACGGCCGTAGCCGCTCGCATTATTCGCGCCACCGTGGGTACGTTCGTGGCATAAGCCCGAACCCGACGGAGACGAGCCAGTCATGGCGAACCGGCTAGCCGCCGCCGCAAGCCCATATCTGCTCCAGCACGCCGACAACCCGGTGGAGTGGTGGGAGTGGGGAGACGCGGCGTTCGAGGAGGCGCGACGCCGCGACGTGCCCGTGCT
>CAZMXH010000430.1:987-3263 GCA_964570165.1 uncultured Actinomycetes bacterium | reverse complement strand
GTCGGTATGCCGCCCAGCGCCTACCGCCGCGAGGCGCCGGGTGAGCCGGCGGGAATGCCGCCCTGTGTGGCGAAGAAAGTGACCAGACCGGTCAGGAATCGAGAAGCACGGGCACCGGAGCCGGTCCTAACGTGAGTGCCATGGACATCATCATTCACACGACCTTCCTCCCGCACGCCGACCCGGACGAGTCCCTGGCCTTCTATCGCGATGCCCTCGGCTTCGAGGTCCGCAATCAGGTCGAGTACGGCGGGATGCACTGGAACACGCTAGGCCCTCCAAGCCAGCCGGAGGTGAACCTCGTCCTGTACCCGCCGGGCGCTGACCCAGGTGTCACCGAGGAGGAGCGCCGCACGATCACCGAGATGATGGCCAAAGGCACCTTCGCCAGCATCATGCTCGGCACCCGTGACCTCGATGGCGTGTTCGAGCGGGTGCAGGCCAGCGGTGCTGAGGTCATGCAGGAGCCGACCGATCAGTTCTGGGGAGCTCGCGACTGCGCCTTCCGTGATCCAGCAGGCAACATGATCCGCATCCAGCAGCTGAGCTGAGCTGACCAGCGACCGCCAGCTACGACCCCACACACCCAGACCCTGCCGACGCCGTCAGGCAGAAAGATGCCGCCACAAGCTGTGGTTGGACGTCGTGCTGCCGACGGACCGACTTACTGCGAGGAGCGAACATGACGCGGAACCAGCAGGAAACCACGCGCAGCAGGCGTCAACCCGGTACTCCCGGGCCGCTGTCGCGCTGGATACAGCACAAGGCGAACGCCCGGACGAACCGCAAGATCCGGCGCGGCCGCGGCACTGTCATGGGCATGGAACTGCTGATCCTGCACACGGTAGGTCGCCGAAGCGGGCAGCCGCGGGAGACGCCCGTGGCGTGGTTCGCCGACGGCGACGACGCTTGGCTGGTCGTCGCATCAGGCGGGGGGAGCCGCCACCCGGACTGGCACGCCAATCTGATGGCCCACCCCGACCGGGTGTCGATAGAACTTCCCGGCCGTGACCCCATGCCGGTCACACCGCACCCACTCGGCGGCGTCGAACGGGAGCAGGCATGGCAGCGCATCGCCGCCGCTCAACCCCGCATCGCGAAGTACCAGAGCAAATCCGGCCGGGAGTACCCGGTTATCCGGCTCACGGCGCGGTAACTGCACATGACGGAGACGGAAGAAGGCATGGCCACAAAGACGGACGCGCGGTCACCCGCAGACCACCCCGCCGACAGCCACGATGCGATCCGCATTCACGGCGCGCGCGAGAACAACCTCAGAAACATCAGCACCGAGATCCCCAAGCGCCGGTTGACGGTGTTCACCGGCGTCTCCGGCTCGGGCAAGAGTTCTCTGGCGTTCGACACGATCGCCGCGGAGTCGCAACGGCTGATCAACGAGACCTACAGCGCCTTCGTGCAGGGATTCATGCCGACGCTGGCGCGGCCTGAGGTCGACGTCCTCGACGGGCTGACGACGGCGATCATCGTCGACCAGGAGCGGATGGGCGCCAACGTGCGTTCCACCGTCGGTACCGTGACCGACGCCAACGCGATGCTGCGGGTCCTGTTCAGCCGGCTCGGCGAGCCGTACATCGGCCCACCCACCGCCTTCTCGTTCAACGTCCCGGCACGGACGGCGAGCGGTGTGATGACGAGCGTCACGGGTGAGAAGACCGTGGTACGCAAGGCCGTCTATCACGGCGGCATGTGCCCACGCTGCGAAGGCCGCGGGACGGTCTCCGACATCGACGTGACACAGCTGTACGACGAGACCAAGTCGCTCAACGAGGGTGCGATCACCGTCCCCGGATACAAGGCCGGCGGCTGGTCGGTGCGGTTCTACGCCGAGTCGGGCTTCGTGGACCCGGACAAGCCGATCCGTGACTACTCCCAGGCTGAGCTGCACGACTTCCTGTACCGTGAGCCGGCCAAGGTGAAGATCAACGGCGTCAACATGACGTACGAGGGCCTGGTCCCGCGGATCCAGAAGTCCTTCCTGTCCAAGGACCGGGAGGCGCTGCAGCCGCACATCCGCGCGTTCGTGGAACGTGCCGTGACATTCACGTCATGCCCCGACTGCGGCGGTACACGGCTCAGCGAATCGGCGCTGTCGTCGAAGATCAACGGGCTCAACATCGCCGATGTCTGCGCGATGCAGATCACCGACCTGGCCGAATGGATCCGCGGCCTCGACGAGCCGTCGGCCGCGCCGCTGCTGCGGGCGCTGGGGGAGTTGCTCGACTCGTTCGTGGAGCTCGGGCTCGGCTACCTCAGCC
>CAZMXH010000430.1:0-977 GCA_964570165.1 uncultured Actinomycetes bacterium | reverse complement strand
CTCGACCGCCCCTCGGGGACGCTCTCGGGCGGGGAGTCCCAGCGCATCAAGATGCTCAAGCACCTCGGCTCGGCGCTGACCGACGTCACCTACGTCTTCGACGAACCGACCGTCGGGCTGCACCCACATGACGTCCAGCGGATGAACGACCTGTTGTTGCGCCTCCGCGACAAGGGGAACACCGTGCTGGTCGTCGAGCACGAGCCCGAAGTGATCGCGATCGCCGACCATGTCATCGACCTCGGTCCGGGGGCGGGCGCGGAAGGCGGTGTCATTTGCTTCGAGGGGACCGTGGAGGGGCTGCGGAAGAGCAACACGGTCACCGGTCGGCATCTGGACGACCGGGCCTCCCTGAAGCAGAGCGTGCGAAAGCCCACCGGCGCGCTGGAGGTGCGCGGTGCCGACACCCACAATCTCAAGAACGTCGACGTCGACATCCCGCTCGGTGTTATGGTCGTCGTCACCGGGGTCGCGGGGTCTGGCAAGAGCTCGCTGATTCACGGCAACCTCGGCGGTCGCGATGGCGTCGTGTCCATCGACCAGAGCCCCATCAAAGGCTCGCGGCGCAGCAACCCGGCAACCTATACCGGGCTGCTCGACCCGATCCGCAAGGCGTTCGCGAAAGCCAACGGCGTGAAGCCCGCGCTGTTCTCGGCCAACTCCGAGGGCGCCTGCTCGGTCTGCAACGGCGCAGGCGTGATCTACACCGACCTGGGGATCATGGCTACCGTCGAGACGCCCTGCGAGGAGTGCGGCGGGAAGAGGTTCCAGCCGGAGGTGCTGAAGTATCGCCTGGGTGGCAAGGACATCAGCGAGGTTCTCGCGCTGCCGGTGAGCGAGGCGCTGGCGTTCTTCGAGAGCGACGCGGCCAAGGTGCCGGCCGCGGCGAAGATCCTGCGCTGGCTGGACGACGTCGGCCTGGGCTACCTGACCATCGGCCAGCCGCTCACGACCCTGTCCGGCGGGGAGCGGCAGCG
>CAZMXH010000429.1:0-3265 GCA_964570165.1 uncultured Actinomycetes bacterium | reverse complement strand
AGACCGGCCGGTCCGTGACGATCAGTGCCTCCCGGGCGCCGAGGATGTCGGCGCGCTCGGCCTGCTCACGCCGCAACGCCAGGCGGTCGCCGGAGCCCAGGTCCGGGTGCAGCAGCGACGGCGACCATGCCACTTGCCACTCGTCATCGACCAGTTCGAATGTCGCGGTCGTGGTGTAGGACCACTCGGCGTCATCGACATGGTCCAACTCCCACGAGATACCGAGCGTCACGTGCCGCAGCGCATCATCGTCCGCATCGCGGTCGATGCCCTTGACGGCGACCGTCGGGCTCGACTCGCCCATCCCCTCGGTGATCTCACTGAGCGCTGCCGCAATGTCGACCGGGCTGGCTCCGGTAACCGGTACGGCGTCGAAGTCGTGTGAGACCAGAGCCTCAGCGAGGGAGTCGGCCACGGGTCTGAGGTCCGGGGTGCCGCTGCACGCGGTCGTCAGCAGGGCTAGCACGGTCGAGCCTGCCGCGATCACCGCGCGGCGACGACGGGTGCTCTCCACCGCCTCGTCCCGGTCGGACATCACTCCTCCACCTCGGCTGCCGCCCGAGCATTGCATCACGGGCCTCCGGAGGCGTCCAGCCGCCCCGTTATAGGGCATTTGTACCCACCGCGTCCGGATTGTGATCTACTCCGCTACCGGGAACTCTCCGCGTCCTCATAGGGTTGGACCTGGTAGATTCCCGCACCGGTGCGGGCACTGGAGGAGAGATGCAGAGCCACAACCCAGTTCTGAACCGTGCGTTCGACCGCCCGAGGTCGACGTACCAGACACCGGCGCCGAGCGCCGAGCAGCTTGAGCAGATGTACCAGGCTCCTCCGGCCGGGCCGCTGCAGACCGGACGGATGACCTACGACGACGTGGTCACCAGGGGCGGCATGATGTTCGCCGTCCTTCTGGTCGGCGCTGTCATCGGCTGGCAGCTACCGGGCCTGGCCCTCGTGGGCTTCGTCGCCGGCCTGGTACTCGCGCTGGTCAACATCTTCAAGCGGGAGCCCAGCCCGGCGCTGATCCTGGCCTACGCGGGTTTCCAGGGGCTGTTCCTCGGCGGCATCAGCGTCATCCTAGAAAGCTACACGCCGTCCTCGATCGTCCCTCAGGCGGTCCTCGGGACCATGGGCGTGTTCGCGGTGTCGCTGTGGGCGTACAAGAGCGGCCGGATCCGGGTCACGCCGAAGTTCCAGCGTGGTGTGCTGATCGCACTCGGCGGCTACCTGATCTTCGTCGTGTTCAACCTCATCGCACAGTGGGCCAACTGGACCGATGGCCCCTTCGGGTTCCGCCAGGGTTCCCTGGGAATCGTGATCGGCCTGTTCGCGATCGGGCTGGCTGCTCTCGTCCTCGTCCTCGACTTCGACTTCATCGAGAAGGGCGTCCAGGCGGGCATTCCGAACAAGTACGCGTGGACCGCGGCGTTCGGCCTGACCGTGACGCTGGTCTGGCTCTACATCGAGATGCTGCGCCTGTTGGCGATCCTGCAGGGCGAGTAGGACAACCGACAACCCAGCGGGTCTGCCCGTTTTCCCGCCGGCACCTCCCGGAGGTGCCGGCGAGGTAGGTTATGGGGGCGGCTTTACTTGAACGCGCGCGCGGCGCGGCGCAGGTCGTGCTCGTGCACGATGGCGGTGGCATGCCCGTGCGACAGGCCGTGTTCGGAGCGCAGCCACTTGACCCGGTCGTCGAACCGGAGGAAAGCCGGGCCCGCCTCTAAATCCTTGAACCACTCCTGAAGATCTTTACCGGTCGCCTTGGGGATCCGGGCAACAAGGTTGCGGTGGGTCTCCTCGGAATGGTTCAGGCTCATGTCGGCCTCCGGTGGGCTCGAGGGTCTCCGTGATTCGAGCCTGCCTCACCGCCGCCCGCAAAACAACCCCAACAGTTGGGCGCTCACCCGGACAGTTCGCGCTCGGGTTCCGGAAGCGGGCTTCGCCGGCGGCGCCGCATCAGCGCCCACCGGCCTCGCGGCCCGCGATCGCGGCCGGCCACCCGGACACCGGTGACCTCCGTGCCGCCACGGCCGGCGGCGGCAGCCGCCGCGACGGCCACCGGAAGGACGCCGTCACCGTCCACAGTGTCGGGCGGCTCCTCGTCCTCCGGCCACAACCCGAGTGCCGAGACCAGCGACGGCAGGATGGCCGCCGCCGCAGCGGCGTAGCCGGCGGCGGACGGGTGGAACCGGTCCCTGGCGAACATGTCGCTCGGTGCCGCGCGAAACTCCGGACCGAGGATCGCTCCCAGCGACACCGCACGTGCCCCGGTCTCGATGACGGCGACCATCTGCGCGGCCGCCAACTGGCGGCTTACCTGCCTCGCTAGCCACCGCAGCGGCTGCGGGATCGGTTCCACCGTCCCGAGATCCGGGCACGTGCCCACCACCACCGCGCAGCCGACGTCCTGCAACCGCCTCACCGCCTCGTCGAGCGATCGCACGGAAACCGACGGCCGCACCTGGTGGGTCACGTCGTTTCCCCCGATAATGATCAACGCAGCCTCCGGCGCCTCGGCCAGCGCGGCGTCCACCTGGCCGGCAAGGTCGGTCGACCGGGCCCCCGACCTCGCGAGGGTCGTCAGCCGGACCGGCCGCGACGCGAGCTCGGCAAGTCCGGCGGCGAGCAGCGCACCGGGGGTCTCGTCCGGGTCCGTGACTCCCACGCCGGCCGCCGCCGAGTCGCCGATGACGACGAACGACAGCGGCGTCCCGGGTGACGTGCCATAGATGCCATCGGCGTTGGGGGCTCCGTCGTCGACATCCCCGATGGACCGCCGGGCGACCCACGCCTCGAGCCGAAGCAGCCCGTACGTGCCCATCCCGAGCGCGCCGAGGCCGCTCCCTCCGAACACGGCGGCTCGCGCGATTCGGCGCGCGAGCCGGGCGCTCACGAGTCCACGCATGACTCGACTCTAACCCGGGGTGACAACTGCCGCGAACGGCCGGCGAGCCGTAGCCTCCTCCGTGTGGACTACTACGAGAACGTTGCCGATCTGATAGGCGACACGCCGCTGGTGCGCCTTCGCCGGGTCGCCGAGGGGCTGCCCGCGATGGTGCTGGCCAAGCTGGAGTACCTCAACCCGGGCGGCTCGGTGAAGGACAGGATCGCGCTGCGCATGGTGGAGAGCGGCGAGAAGGACGGCAGCCTCCGGCCGGGGGGAACCATCGTCGAGCCCACGAGCGGCAACACGGGGGTTGGGCTGGCGATCGTGGCGCAGCAGCGAGGCTACCGGTGCGTCTTCGTCTGCCCCGACAAGGTGAGC
>CAZMXH010000428.1:0-3269 GCA_964570165.1 uncultured Actinomycetes bacterium | reverse complement strand
CGTTCGCGGCGGGCTACCTGGCAATCATCGGATTCCCGCCGTTCGCCGGTTTCTTCTCCAAGGACCGGATCATCGAGGCTGCCTTCGGACAGAACTTCTGGTACGGCGCGGCCGCGCTGGTGGGCGTCGCGATCACCGCGTTCTACATGACCCGGGTGATGCTGATGACGTTCGGCGGCCGGCAACGGTGGCCGGAGGGTGCCCACCCGCACGAGTCGCCACCGGTGATGACGATCCCGCTGTGGATCCTCGGCGGCCTGTCAGTCGTCGGCGGGCTGGGCCTGCTCTACATCGGCGGCGGCATCGTGGAGTGGCTGGTGCCGGTCACCGGCGAGGAACACCACGAGTTGGCCATCCCGGCCTGGGCGATGACGCTGATCGTCCTGGGCGCCGCCGTGGCCGGCGCTCTGGTCGCCTGGCTGGTCTTTGGGCGGCGTCCGGTCCCGGAGACGGCACCCGCCGGTTCGTTTGTCACCGTCGCCGCCCGCAAGGACCTGTACGGCGACGCCGTCAACGAGGCGGTGTTCATGCGACCCGGGCAGTACCTGACCCGGTTGCTGGTCTACGCCGAGAACAAGGGGGTGGACGGGGCCGTACGCGGAGCGGCCGCCGCGGTCGCCGGCATGGCCGCCCGGCTGCGCCGGATCCAGACCGGCTTCGTCCGTTCGTATGCCCTGTCGATGCTCGCCGGCGCGGCGATCGTCGTCCTGGCCCTGCTGCTGGTGAGGTTCCCGTGAGCTTTCCCTGGTTGACTGCGCTGATCGTGCTGCCCGCTCTGGGCGCCACGCTGACCGCGCTGGCGCCGCGCGGGCTCGAGGGCGTCGCGAAACGCCTGGCGTTGGGCGCGGCGCTGGTGGTGGCAGTGCTGGCCGCCGTCGCAGGCATTGCCTTCCTCACCGGCGACGAGCCGGTCCGGTTCGTCGAGAAGTACGCCTGGATCGAGTCGTTCGGCGTGTTCTGGGCGCTCGGCGCCGACGGGATTAGGATCACCATGATCGTGCTCACGGCGCTCGTGACGCCCATCGTGCTTCTGGGCATGTGGCGGGAGGCCGAGCCGGAGGGCCGCGACCCGAGGCCGTTCTTCGCCATGATGCTGCTGCTCGAGGCAATGGTGATTGGCGCGTTCGCAGCCCAGGACCTGCTGCTGTTCTATGTGCTGTTCGAGGCGATGCTGATCCCGATGTACTTCCTGATCGGGATGTACGGGGGCCCCCAGCGCCGCTACGCGGCGGTGAAGTTCCTGCTCTACAACCTGCTCGGCGGTCTGATCATGCTCGCGGCCGTGATCTGGGTGTATGTGGAATCGGTCCGGGCAGGAGCAAACGCCGGGCGCGGCTCGTTCCTGCTCGCGGACCTGGTGGCGCTGGACATCCCGGAACCGACGCAGCGCTGGCTGTTCCTGGGCTTCATGTTCGCGTTCGCGATCAAGGCGCCGCTGTGGCCGTTCCACACCTGGCTGCCCGATGCGGCGGCGGAGGCGACCCCGTCCAACGCCGCCTACCTGTCCGGGATCATGGACAAGGTCGGGACCTTCGGCATGATCGTGCTGTGCCTGCCGCTGTTCCCGGCCGCTGCGCGCGAGTTGGCGCCCGTGATCGTGGTGCTGGCGGTGATCAGCATTCTGTACGGTGCGCTGCTGGCGATCGGCCAGTCCGACATCAAACGGCTGATCGCGTACACGTCGATCTCGCACTTCGGCTTCATCGTGCTCGGCATCTTCGCCCTCACGTCGCAGTCGGGAACTGGGGCGACCCTCTACATGGTCAACCATGGGCTCGCGACCGTCGCGCTGTTCACGATCACCGGGTTCATGATCTCGCGGCGCGGCTCGCGGGCGTGGAGCGACTACGGAGGAGTGCAGCGCCCCGCGCCGATGCTGTCCGGGAGCCTCCTCTTCTTCGGTTTGGCGGGGCTGGCGCTCCCGGGCCTCGCGACGTTCGTCAGCGAGTTCATGGTCCTTGTCGGCACCTTCAGCCGGTACCGCTACGCGGCGGTCTTCGCGACCATCGGGATCATCCTTGCGGCGCTGTACATGTTGCTGCTGTACCAGCGCACGATGACCGGGCCTGTGCGCGCGGAAACCGCGAACTTCCCGGACCTGCGACGGCGCGAACTGGCCATGATGGCTCCGCTGGCAGCGGCCACCCTGGTGATCGGGTTCTTCCCGAAGCCGTTGGTCGATGTCATCGACGGTGGAGTCGGCCCGGTGCTGACCGAGGTCGGCGAGGCGGACCCGGCACCCGTCCTGGAAGGAACGGGCGGATGACCGCGACCACACCAGTTGCGCTCTGGGAAAGGACGACCACGTGACGGCGCCCACCATGGAGTACCTGGAGCTGCTCCCGATCATCATCGTGCTCGGCGCCGCCGTCGTCGGCGTGCTGGTCGAGGCGTTCGTGCCCCGCCGGTTGCGGCACCCGGTGCAGCTCGGCCTGTCGATGCTGGCGCTGGTGGCAGCGTTCGCAGCGGTCGTCTGGCAGGCCGGCACCCGACTCGTAGCCGCGCAGGGGTCGCTCACCGTCGATGGTCCGGCGTTGTTCCTGCAGGGTGTCATCGCCTTGACGGCTCTGGTAGGCCTGATGTTCTACGCCGAGCGCAGGATCGAGGGCGGTGGCGACTCGTTCGCGCCGGCGGCGGCCGTCCTGCCGGGAAGCCGGGCAGAGCAGACGCTGGTCCGCGCCGGTGTGCTGCAGACCGAGGCTTACCCCCTGACGATGTTCGCTACGGGGGGGATGCTGCTGTTCCCGGCGGCGAACGACCTGCTGATGATGTTCATCGCCCTGGAGGTGCTCTCGCTGCCGCTGTACGTCCTGTCCGGGATGGCCCGTCGCCGGCGGTTGCTTTCGCAGGAAGCAGCGCTCAAGTACTTCCTGCTCGGGGCGTTCTCGTCGGCGTTCTTCCTGTTCGGCCTGGCGCTGATCTACGGCTACTCCGGATCGGTCCGGTTCTCCGACATCGACGCCGCACTGGCGGCGCGAGTCGGCCAGGAGGGCCTGCTGCTGACCGGCGTGGCCCTCATCGCGGTCGGCCTGCTGTTCAAGGTCGGCGCCGCCCCGTTCCACGCATGGACTCCGGACGTGTACCAGGGTGCGCCGACACCGGTGACGGGATTCATGGCGGCATGCACCAAGTTGGCCGCGTTCGGCGCGATGCTGCGGATCTTCTACGTGGCCTTCGGCGGCCTGCGCCTCGACTGGCAGCCGCTGTTCTGGGCGATTGCGATCATCACGATGCTGTTCGGCGCGGTTGTGGCGCTGGCTCAGACCGAT
>CAZMXH010000427.1:0-3276 GCA_964570165.1 uncultured Actinomycetes bacterium | reverse complement strand
TCTACCAGGCCAGCTGGCCTGGTAGAGGACCCAACCGGGTCGTTAACGTGATCAACGGGCGGTGGTGGCGTCCGGGTGTTGCTCGGAGAGGAGGGCCGCCAGGGCGGCGCGGCCGCGGGACAGCCGGGCCTTCACCGTGCCGGGACGCACGCCGGTCTCGGTCGCCACCTCGGCGACCGATAGCCCGGCCAGGTGGTACAGCACGATCGCCCGCCGCTGCTCGGCCGGAATCCGGCGCAACGCTGCCACGAGTGCCACGTGGTCGGGTGACGGCGGCTGGGTGTGCTCCGGCCGGCCGTGCCGGGCGAGCGCACGCAGGCCGTTCCGCGCCTTCCGCCAGCGGCTGGCCGCGATCCGCCATGCGACCGTCCGCACCCAGGCTTCGGGGTCATGGGCGTGGGCGACGCTCCTCCAGTGCTGCCACGCACGTGCGTAGGCCTCCTGGACGCATTCCCGTGCGTCGTCGACGTTGCCGGTCATCCCGTACATCTGGTGCAGCAGCCGGCGGCTGGTCGCCTGGTAGAACGCATCGAAGTCCTGGGTCGCGTCGCTCATGGGCGCTCATTGCCAGGATCGCCAGGGGTGTCACCGGCCTGGTCGTCCAACCGGGGGTCGGTGACGCACGAGCCGCCTGCCGCGCCGCACAGCCGCTCGGTGGCCGCCACGGCGAGATCGGGTTCCATCGGCAGGTTCGCGTCCATAGCGTGGAAGCCCTTCGTGACGCCTGTCACCGCAGTGCCGGTCTGGACGACGCTGACCTCGACGAGCTCGCCGAGACCGTCCGGGGCGTCGGCCGCCGTCCAGTAGCGAGCGAGCCACGCCTGCTCGCCGATGCCGGCCCAGGCCCAGGCCTCAGGCGGAGCCGGCCCGGCCCCGAGATCCCGGGCACACGCGAGGACCTCCTCGCGCAGGGCATCGAACCGGGCTTGTGCAGCCGAAGGCTCGTCGAACCGCTCCACGATCTGGTCGGTGCGACCCTCCCAGGGTTCGCTGTCTTCGAGTACTGCGAGCGAGCGCTGCAGCGCCGCTCCGGCACCGGTCGCCGGCTGCGGCGCGCACGCGAACGGCTCGAACGGTGGGTCGGCCGGTGAGTCGACGTCCCAGACGACCTCCCAGCCGATGGGCTCGTCCGCGCCGGCGGGCTCGAGGTCCTCGGGTGTCAGCAGCACCTCCTCGGTCAGCGGATCGACCGTGGCGGGGGTCGGTGCCGGCGACGGCGTGGTAGTGGCGGGTGTGGCGGGTGGGAGGTCATGGCCGGTCTGGAGTAGCTCCTGCACCGGGAGGCCGACGCCGCCGGCCGCGACGGCTATGACGATCCCTGCGACCGCGGCGTTGCGCCGGCGCACCCGTTGTCGGGCGCGCCGGCGAGCTTCGGCCGGTCCGGGCAGGGTCGATGACCCCAGGTCCGCCTCCAGGGACTCGAGGCGACGGCTCAGGTCGTCGGGTTCGGCCACGGGCTTCGCTTTCGTCGTGGAACGCGGTGCTTCGGCAGGAAAGACTCGCCAACGGCCCGCGCGGTTGCGCCGACGTCGGCGTGTCGCTCGAACGACTCTCGCACGTGCGGGGGCAAGGATGGGGGCGTGGTGGTTGCGCTCGCGCGTCCGGGGATGCGGCCAGCGTGGCTGGCAGCGACCCTGGCCGGACTGTGGGCGCTGGTTGCCGGGTTTGCACTCGCCAGCCTGCCCGGTGTCGCCGTATGGCTGAGCGAGGGGGCGGCCGATCCGGTGCGCGCACCGGCGCGGCTGGGCGCCGCCGTGTGGCTCGCGGCACACCGTGCGGGGCTGGACGTCGATGGCGCGACGATCCAGCTGGCGCCCGGTGGTCTGTCGCTGCTGATCGTGCTGCTCGTCTATCAGAGCGCACGGTGGGCGGTGCACACGGCGGAGGTCCACGACGTCTCGCGGGCGGTGACGGTCGTCGGGGTCATCGCCGTGGGGCATGCGCTCGCCGCCGCGACGGTGGCGGCGGTGATCTCGAACGACCAGCTGGTGGTGGCCCCGTTTCCGGCCGCCGCCTGGACCGGCTCCATCGCGGCGGCTGCCGCGGCCATCGGGGTGTTCCGGAACGCGGAGTTGCTGGACCCACTCGTCAGCGGAGTGCCGCGCTGGATCCGGACCGGGGTTCTCGGCGGTGTGGTCGCCGTCGGCGCTCTGGTCGTCAGCGGCGCAGCGCTCGTGGCAGCCGCCGCGATCGTGGGATCGGAGCGGGTCGGTGCCTCGGCTGCGGCGCTGGACCCCGATGTTGCCGGCGGTGTCGTGCTGGCCGGAGTCAGCGCGGCCCTCGTACCCAACGCCGTGGTGTGGGCCGCCTCGTTCGCCCTCGGCCCCGGCTTTGCGGTGGGCGCCGGGACTGCGGTTTCACCCGCGGGCGTGGACGTCGGACAGCTTCCCGCGATCCCTGTGCTGGGGGCGTTGCCGACGGATGACCTGGGCACGGCCGGCTGGCTGACGCTCGTCATGCCGATTGCGGCCGGTGTCCTTGCGGGTGCCGTGGTACGTCACAGGACCGCGGACGCGGAGTGGGGGCATGTGGCCTGCTGTGTCGGCGCGGGTTCGGCCGCGGCGGCCGTGGCCATGGCGGCACTGGCTGTCCTGTCGGGGGGTTCCGCGGGCGCGGGCCGGCTGGCGGTGGTCGGGCCCGTGCCATGGCAGGTGGCGCTGGCGACACTGGTGCTCACCGGGCTCCCGGCGCTGGCCACGGCGGCGCTCCGGAGGTCGCCCAGGACCCCGCGCTGATGCGTCAGCGGTATCGTCGCTGACCGTGCGGTACCAGCAGCGTCCCGATCCCGGCCGGCCTGCGCGGCTGGTTGTGCTGGTCTCGGGCGTCGGAAGCAACCTCGAGGCGCTGCTCGAAGCCTGCGCCGAGCCAGGCTACGGTGCGACGGTGGTCGCTGTCGGCGCCGACAGGGACCACATTCGCGGGCTGGACGTCGCCGCCAAGGCAGAGGTGCCGTCCTTCGTGGAGGCGGTAGCGGACTACCCCAGCCGCGAGGCGTGGGACGCCGCGTTGTGCGAGCGCGTCGCGGCATACCGACCCGATCTGGTGATCTCGGCTGGCTTCCTGAAGCTCGCGGGTGCGGCGTTCCTGGACCGCTTCGGCGGGCGCTACCTCAACACGCACAACTCGCTGCTGCCGGCCTTTCCGGGCGTGCACGCACCACGGCACGCCCTCGAGTACGGCGTGAAGATCACCGGCGCGACGCTGTTCTTCGTCGATGCCGGCGTTGACACCGGCCCCATCGTGGCCCAGGTCGCGGTGCCGGTCGACCCTGGGGAC
>CAZMXH010000426.1:0-3289 GCA_964570165.1 uncultured Actinomycetes bacterium | reverse complement strand
TGAAGCCTCGGACGTTCTATGACCTTGTCATCGAGGTAGCGCTGATCCGGCCGGGCCCGATCCAGGGCGGCTCGGTGCACCCGTACATCCGCCGGGCGAACGGCGAGGAGCCGGTCACCTACCCGCACGAGTCGATGCGTCCGGCGCTGGAGCGGACCAAGGGCGTCCCGCTGTTCCAGGAGCAGATGATGCAGTTGGCCATCGACTGCGCCGGGTTCGACGCGTCGGACGCGGACGAGCTACGGCAGGCGATGAGCGCGAAGCGCTCGGAGGAGCGGATCGAGCGGCTCCGCGACCGGCTGCTGTCCGGCATGGCGGCGAGGGGCATCCCACACGACGTGGCCGAGGACATCTACGGCAAGCTGTTCGGCTTCGCCAGCTACGGGTTCCCGGAGTCCCACGCGTTCAGCTTCGCCTACCTCGTCTACGCCAGCGCCTACCTGAAGCGCTACTACCCGGCGGTGTTTACCACGGCACTGCTGAACAACCAGCCGATGGGGTTCTACCCGCCGCACACCCTGGTCGCCGACGCCCGCCGGCACGGCGTCGAGGTGCGCGGAGTCGACATCAACGCCAGCCACGTCCAGGCGACCCTGGAGGAGCCGGTGCCGGTGGAGTCGAGCCACCCGCATGCGCCCGACGTCCCGCAGCCGGCGATCCGGCTCGGCCTGTCCAGCGTGCGCAACCTCGGGGACGAGGTCGCGCAGGCGATCGCGGACGGGCGTCCGTACGCCGGCCTGGACGACCTCGTCCGGCGCGTGCGCGTGCCGCAGCCCGCCCTCGAGGCTCTCGCCACCGCGGGTGCGTTCGGTTGCTTCGGCCTCGACCGGCGGGAGGCGCTGTGGGCGGTAGGCGCGCTGGCCGGTGTCGAACCAGGCCAGCTGCCGGGGACGACGCCCGGCGGCGCAGCGCCACCGCTGCCCGCCATGACCCCGGTGGAGCAGACGCTAGCCGACCTGTGGTCCACCGGGACCTCGCCGGACAGCCACCCGGTGCAGCACGTCCGCGCGCAGCTGGACGAGTGGGGCGCCGTCCCCGCGGACGGGCTGTCCGGTGTCGAGCACGGTGCACGGACGCTGGTCGGCGGCCTGGTGACGCACCGCCAGCGACCGCCCACCGCCGGCGGCGTGGTGTTCATGAACCTGGAGGACGAGACCGGGATGGTCAACGTCATCTGCCCGCCAGGGTCGTGGGAGCGGCAGCGCCGGATCGCCCTTGACTCGCCCGCGCTGCTGATCGAAGGACGGGTGGAACGGGCGGACGGCGCCACCAACCTCGTGGTGCAGCGGATGTGGCCGCTGCGGGTAAGCGGCCACATCCGCAGCCGCGACTTCCGGTGAGGCCGGCTCACTCCTCCTCGGTGTGCATGCCCGCCCGCATCTTCTCCCGGTCCTTCTTGGCGGCGAACGCCATCAGGCCTACCAGGATGAGCAGGGTGCCGCCGAGGAAGACCAGTGTCCAGATGACGACCTCCATGGGGCGCTCCTCTCAGTCCTCGGCCCGGATCGATCCTCGGCCGGTCGGTGTGGTCATCGGGCCGGTCACGATCCGGTTGCTGAGCCAGTTGTTGAGCAACAGCATGACGATCAGCAGGGCGGCCCACTGCACGACCATTGTCATCAGGCTGAACGGCTCGAACGGGTTATACCAGTCGTCCGGCGCGAACACGGTTACCGTCTGCTGGATCCACCAGCCGAACAGGATGGCGAAGACCACCGGGAAGATCCAGATCAGGGTGGACCACCAACGGCCGACGCCGAAGTCGCTGTCCGCGTCCAGTTGGGCCCGCGCCCGCTCGACGCCGTACTTCATCATTGCGACCGCTGCGAGCAGGCCGCCGATGAGCAACCCGACGCCCCAGACGAAGTCCTGGTTTGCGAGGAAGTCCAGGCTGTACGCCGACGGGATGCCGGCGATGAACGCGACCAGGACGATCCACGGGACGGCGCGCCGCCGCGGCAGCCCGAGATCCCCGACGTTGCGCGTGGCGAGCTCCATCATCGCGATCAGGCTGGACACGCCGGCCATCGCGAGTGCGAGGAAGAACAGCGGCGCGAAGAACCAGGTGCCGCCCGGCATCTCGCCGAACAGTTCGGCCAGGAATATGAATGCCAGCCCCTCGTTCCCGGACCCGGCGGCCTCCTCGGCGAAGTCCTGTGTCCGCAGCGCGAAGATGGTGCACATCACCGCGACCCCGGCCAGCAGCGACGCGAAAAGGTTGCCGGCGCACACGGTGGACGCGTTCAACGCGAAGTCCTCGCGGCGCCGCAGGTAGACCGAGTAGGTCAGGTACAGTCCCCAGCCGGCGCCGGTCGAGAAGGCCATCTGGCTGAACGCCCGCAGCCACAGCTCGGCGTCCCCGAGCAGGTTCCACTGAGGAACGAACAGGAAGCGTAACCCCTCCGACGACCCGGACAATGTCACCGCGCGGACGGCCAGTATGGCGAGCAGCACGAACAGCAGGGGGATCGTGTACTTCAGGATCACCTCGAAGCCGCGCTTGAGTCCCCGATACACGATGAGGCCGACCAGGCCGATGGCGATCCCGTGGAACAGGATCGTCTGCCACGGCGTGTCGGTAAAGCTCAGCCACCGCCCTTCGGTGTCGGTGCCCGACTCGAACCGGCGGGTGATCGCGTCGACTAAGTACCGTATAGCCCAACCCAAAACGACCGAGTAGTAGAACATGATCCCGATCGTCACGAACCCCATGAAGCCGCCCATCCAGGAGAACCTGCGGCCCATGAAGTCCCGGAAAGCGCCGATCGTTCCCAGGCGCGACTTGGATCCCAGCAGCGACTCCGACATCAGGATCGGAATCGCCCAGACCAGGTTGGCGACGACGAGCGCGATGAGGAAGGCTCCGCCGCCGTTCAGCCCCGCCTCACGCGGGAACCGCCAGATGTTCCCGGTGCCGACGGCCATCCCGATCGCGGCGGCCACGAACGTGAACCTGCTGGCGAAGACCTCCCGTTTCGCCGTCGGTGCATCTTGCGACATGACACACCTCGTTCCGATTTGCGACGCGCTGTTGCGACGTTGTGATTCGATCATGCACCGGGGTCGGCCATAGGACAAGCACTTTCCGGGTAATGTCGTGACGCGTGCGACTTGTGATCGCCCGCTGCGAAGTGGACTATGCGGGGCGGCTGACCGCCCATCTGCCGATGGCGACCAGGCTGATTCTGGTGAAGGCCGACGGCTCGGTGTCGATCCATGCCGACGATCGCGCCTACAAGCCCCTGAACTGGATGAGCCCGCCGTGCCGCCTCGACGAGAGCGACGGCGT
>CAZMXH010000425.1:0-3291 GCA_964570165.1 uncultured Actinomycetes bacterium | reverse complement strand
ACGTCTACAGCCTCAATGCTGCCGACGGCGACCTGATGGCGCGGGTGAACATCGAGGGCACGCGGTCCGCGCTGCACGCCGCCGTCGAGCAGGGCCTCGACCCTGTGGTCCACGTCTCCTCGACCCTGGCCCTGCTGCCCTCCGACCACCTGACCCCGGACTCACCCGTCGGTGCGCCGCACGGGCCGTACCTGACCTCGAAGGCCGCCGCCGAGCGTATCGCCCGCGACCTCCAGCAGCAGGGCGCGCCGGTTGTCGTGACCAACCCTGGAGCGGTGTACGGCCCGCATGACCCGCACGTCGGGGAGAGCGCCAGCCTGGTCCGCGACATGCTCCGCGGCCGGCAGCGGCTGGTGATCAGCGGCGGCTTCGGAGTCGTCGACGTGCGTGACATCGCGTCCGCGCACGCTCGGCTGTTCGTGCCAGGGCGCGGGCCGCGCCGGTACCTGATGGGCGGTCACTGGATCGAGTTCGGCGACCTGTTCCGGCTGCTCGAGCAGGTTGTCGGCCACCCGCTCCGGACGGTACGCGTCCCGTTCCGGCTCGCGTACGCCATGGGGCGCGCGGCCGCGTTCGCCCAGCTCCGGGGCATCGACCCGGGCTTCTCGTCCGCGGAGATATGGATCCTCGCGAACCATCCGGCGACGGACGACAGCCGCACTCTCCGTGATCTCGGCGTCCAGTGGCGGCCGACCGAGGAGACTCTGCGCGAGATGATCGCGTGGCTGCACGAGCAGGGCCTGGTGAGCTCGAAACAAGCCGGGCGCGCCGTAGGCGTACAGTGGCGTCCCGGTGACGCCGTCGAGCCGGAGTCCGAGCCCGCGTGATCTTCACCTCAGCACAGCCGGGCTGATCGCGGCCACCCGTGCGGAGTTGGACGCGCTCGCCGCCAGCGCCTCCAACGGCCCCCTGCCGACGAACGTCCGCCATGGCACGGCGATCACGAGTGCGATCACGAGGTGCCACAGCAAGGCGTCCGGCGTCTCCTTCGGGAGCGCGGTGGCCAGCAGCACCACGTGCAGCGTGTACAGCGTCAGAGTCATGCTGCCGATGGCCGCGAGCGGCCGCAGCAGGACGCCGAGTCGGCGGGCTAGCAGCAACATCGCGCCGAGCACCGCAGCGGCCGCCCCCATCGTGTGCCACATGTCGAACGGTGTCCCCGAGTGCGGCGTGACCACCGCGAGCCACCACCAACTCGTGGTGGGCGTCGTACCGTACATGCCCGTCTGCAGCGCCGCGTCGAGCGGCTGGCCGGATACCGGATGGGAGCCGACGCCTGCCGCCCGCAGTTCCGTCAGTCCGCCGGTCTCGAGCAGCAGCCAGGACGTTACCCAGGCGGTGACCGCGACCACCGCACCGCCGATCAGCACCGCGGCCTGGATGCGCAGCGCGCGAAGGTTCAATCGGCCAATACCCAAGCCCAGCAGCAGGTATGCCGTCCACTGCAGCACCGGGTAATAGCCGGTCACGAAGAGGTCCGTGAGCAGGCCGACAGGATCCGCCAGTGACGCCAGGGTCGGGTTGCCCGGCGACTGCCAGAAATCACCCAGGCGGACAAGTTGGCTCAATGCCGGCGTCACAGCCGCCCAGACGACCGCCAGCGGGAGCAGCACCCCCGGTCCGAGGGCCAGGAACGGTATCGCGACGACGAACAGCACCGCGTAGTAGGCAAGGATCACCGCGACACCGGAGTCAAACTCCCCAAGCAGGAGCCCGACGAGCAGCAGCACGCCGGCTCTTGCCGCGGTCCCGGCCGCCGCGCCCTTCCACGCACCGCCCCGGGGCGGCCTGGTTCCCCCGCACGCGAGCGCCAAGCCGACTCCGGCGAGGACCGCGAACAGCGCGGCGGACCTTCCGCTCGCGATCAGGTAGGCCGTGCTCACCTCGCCGGCGGAGTCGAGGCGAGGCGTGATGTGCACGGACATCATGCCGATGAGTGCGATGCCGCGGGCCGCGTCGACGCCGATCAGCCTCGCGGTCGTCGACCGGCCCCGGGTCGCCAGAGTCACCAGACCAGTCCGGCCAGCCAGCCCAGCAGCGAGATGATGGCCGGTGCGAAGATCACTACCATCCCCGCGGCCACCACGAGAGCGAGGATCCGGGCACGAGCCGAAGGCCTGCCCTTCGCATCGCGCATCTGTCGGAGCACGCGTCTAGCCTACGCGTGGGCGGCAACCGCCACCCTGCGCGTCGCTATGCCAGCCGAGGGCTGGACCCCACGTGTCCGCGGTGTTCCGGTAGATGGCACGATGACGCCACCAGGTCGCGACGTTCCGCGGCTCTGGCCGTTCGAGATTCCTGGGGGGAGCGTGGCGGGCGGGCGAGATGGCGACGAGACAACCGGTCAGCAGCGGCTGATCTTCCCGCTCCTGGCCGAGCCCACTCCACGGCCCCCCTGGGTCCAGAATGTCATTGTCGGCACGGTCATCCTGGCAGTGCTGTCCATCGCCGTGTTCGTCGCCGCGAGCCAGGTGCGTGTGGCTTCGGCCGGCAAGCTGGCCGTCGGAATGGCAGGGCTCGATGGCAGGCAGGCGGAACGGACGGGCACCCGCGGACGGTCCCCCGATTTGGGCCTCGAGCCAGGCACCTGCCTGCGAGAGTACGAGGGAGGCTCGGACATCAGGCAGGTGCCGGTGGTGTCGTGCGACGTCGAACACCGTGCAGAGGTGGTGGCCAGGCTGCGGATGCCGGAAAGCGTGTGGCCGGGTAGCGGAGCCGTCGACGAGTTCGCATCGGCAGGGTGCATCCGTGCCATCCGGATTGCGGTGGCGGCCTCGGCACCCGCATTGCGGTGGTCGTACCTCGGTCCCAGCGGCAGCAGTTGGGACGTGCACGACGACCGCATCGTCGCCTGCATGGTCAATGTCGAGGAGCCGATGATCGGCTCCCTGATGGCCACGTCATAGGCCGGCGGCGGGAACAAACCGACGGCTCGTTGGAGTTGAGTCGATTGGACTCAAGATGTCCTTGTAGACTCGGACGCGCAAACCAGACGTGAGCACAGCAAGCTCAACACACATGTGGAGGGACCTACGCCATGGCTCGAGCCGTCGGCATTGATCTTGGCACGACCAACTCCGTCGTAGCCGTCCTGGAAGGTGGGGAGCCCACCGTCATCGCGAACGCGGAGGGATCCCGGACGACGCCGTCCGTGGTCGCGTTCGCCAAGAACGGCGAGATCCTCGTGGGCGAGGTCGCCAAGCGGCAGGCCGTCACGAACGTCGACCGCACCATCCGCTCGGTCAAGCGCCAGATGGGCAGCGACTGGAAGAAGCAGATCGACGACAAGAC
>CAZMXH010000424.1:0-3313 GCA_964570165.1 uncultured Actinomycetes bacterium | reverse complement strand
CGGCGACCGTCAGGTGCGGGAACAGCGCCCCCTCCTGCGGGACCACGCCGACACGGCGCCGCTCGGGAGGAACGTGGACGCCAGGCGCCGCCACGACCGTGTCGCCCAGCCGGACGGTGCCGGCGTCGGCGTTCTCGAAGCCGGCCACGACGCGCAGCAGGGTGGTCTTGCCGCAGCCGGACGGGCCGAGGACGGCGACGAGCGATCCCTCGGGGATCGTCAGGTCCAGCCCGTCCAGGACGCGAAGGCTGCCGAAGGACTTGACCAGCCCGCTGATGGCCAGCTCGTTCACTCAGGTCACCCCTGTGGAAGTATGCCGCACGTCGTCCTCGGAAGACCGTCGCCGGTACCCGAGCAGGAACGTCGGCAGTGCCGCGAGAAGGATCAGCAACGCCCCGTACGGCGCGGCCGCCGCATACGCGCCGACCTCGGTGTGCGTCCACAGTCGCGTGGCCAGCGTCTCCAGGCCGGTTGGGCGCAGCAGCAACGTCGCCGGCAGTTCCTTCATCACGATAAGGAACACCAGGGCCGCACCGGCTGCCACCCCGGGTGCAGCGAGCGGCAGCGTCACGTCGCGCAGCACCCTGCCCGGCGTACGTCCCAGCGACCGGGCGACCTCCTCGAGGACCGGCGGCGCCTGCGCGACCGACGCGCGCACGGCGCCGACGGCGGCGGGAAGAAACAGCACCGCGTACGCCAGGACCAGCAGCGGCGTGCGCTGGTAGATCGGTTCTGCGTACCGGACGCCGAAGAACACCAGGGCCAGCGCCACCACGATGCCGGGCAGCGCGTGCCCCGCGTACGAGGCGTGTTCCAGCATCCGCGCCCCGGTGGTGCGGTAGCGCGCCGCGAGCACGCCGACCGGCACCGCGAGAGCGGTCGTGACCACCGCTCCGGCGGCCGCCACCGAAACCGTCGCGGTGGCCGCGGAGAAGAGCTCGGACCCGCCGATGCCTGCGGAGCTCCCCCTCGCAACCCAGTACGCCAGGCTCACCAGCGGCACGCCGAGGGCGAGCGCCGCCACGGCACCCGCCCAGCCGAGGCCGGCGGCCGTGCCCCAGCGGCCGAGGTCCACGGGGTGGTGCCGGCGCGGCGCGCCGGAACCCAGGCGGGACTGCATGGCCCGGCCGCGGCTGCGCGTCTCCGCCCACACGATGACGACGGTGAGGGCGACGAGCAGCAGCCCGAGCACTGCCGGTCGGGGCCCGTCGAAGCTCGACCGGTACGAGATGTAGATGTCGCGCGTGAGGACGTCCAGCCGGAGGATCGAGGGCACCCCGAAGTCGGACAGCGTGTACAGCGCGACCAGCAGCGCGCCCGCCGCGGCTGCAGGTCGCACCTGCCGCAGCGTGACTGTCGCGAACGTGGCCCACCGGCCGCGTCCGAGCGCCCGGGCAACCTCCTCCTGGGCCGGATCGACGCGCCGCAGCATGGCTGCCACCGGCAACAGCACGTACGGGTAGCAGCAAAGCGTCAGCACGAGAACCGATCCCAGGAACGGGTCGAGCCGGGGAAACGCCGCGATCCACACGTACGCCGCCACGTACGACGGCACCGCTAGCGGCAACGCCGACACGACCGACCACGCGCGGCGGCCCGGGAGCGTGGACCGCGTGGTCAGCCAGGCCAGGGACAGCCCGGCCACGAGAGACAGGGCGGTGACCACGGCAGTAAGTCCCACGCTTTGCAGCGCCAGCCGGAGCGTACGGTCCCGCCAGAGGATCTCCGCCACCTCGAGCGGCCCGCGGTCCAGCGCGCGTACCACGAGGTAGCCGAGCGGCAGCAGCGCGACTGCCGCCGCGACGATGGCGGGGACCACGAGAACCGCGGGTGGCCGCCGGCGCACCACGGTCGCGCCTGGCGACGCAGGCCGGAGCGCGAGCGTGGAGTCGGCCATCAGGTGAGGCCAGCCTCTTCGATCATCCGCAGCGTCTGCTCGAGCGAGTCGAGGTCGGACAGGTCGATCTGCGGTGACTCCACCGAGTCCAGCGGCGGCAGGCCTTCCGCGGGCGGGACGCCGTCGACGAGCGGGTACTCCTTGGTCTCCTCGGCGAAGTAGGACTGGGCGTCCTCGCCGAGCATGTACTCGACGAACTCCAGCGCCTCATCGCCGTGGTCCGCCGTCGACAGCACGCCGACACCCGCCACGTTGATCAATGCCCCAGGATCATCTCCGGGCAGGAACTTCAGCCTGGCGGAGACGGCGTCCTCGCCCTCCTCGGCGACCTTCCGGTACCAGTAGTAGTGGTTGATCAACCCGACGTCGACGACGCCGTCCTCGACGGCCTCGAGGACGAGGACATTGTTGTCGAACCGCTCGACGCTGTTCGCCGCCATGCCCTCGAGCCAGTCTCGGGCGGCCTCGTCACTCTCCAGCACCCGGATCGCGGTGACGAACGCCTCGAACGACGCGTTGCCCGGTGCGATGCCGACCCGGCCTCGCCACTCCGGCTCGGTGAGCTCGAAGACGCTGTCGGGCACCTCCTCTTCGCTGACCTCGTCGGCGTTGTAGGCGATGACGCGCGCCCGGCCGCTCGTCCCGACCCAGGTCCCGTCGTCGGCCTTGAACCTGTCGTCGACCTTATCCAGCACGTCGGACGGTAGCTCCGCGAACATGCCCGCCTTGGTGAGCACGCCAAGCGCGCCGCCGTCCTGGGCGAAGAACACGTCGGCAGGCGAGTTCTCACCCTCCTCCACAAGCTGGGCCGCCAGTTGCGCGGTGTTGCCGTACCGGACCGACACCGGTATCCCGGTCACCTCCTCGAACTGGTCGATCACCGGCTGCACGAGCGACTCCCCTCGCCCGGAGTAGACCACAAGCTCTGACTCGTCGATCGCCTCCGCGTCGCCGTCGCTGCCGCACGCGGCGACGACCAGGCTCACGGTGGCAAGGGCAGCGGCGGTAGCGAGCACGCGTGGGCGCATCGGGGCATATCTCCAAGCAATCTCAGACGAATTGACAAACCCATTCTATGCTTAGCCTTACCTAACTTTGTCAACCCCCAATGATCACGTTAACGGCCCAATTGGGTCCCTCACTAGGCGAACACACCTAGTGAGGGACCCACAGGCCTAGGGGTGGGCGCGACCGCCGCGGTCCCACGTGGGCCACCGCCGAGGCGTAAGGCGCCGGACCGCAACAACGGCGTGACCACCCGATGCCCCCACGCTCCCCTTACGGCGAGTATCGCCAGCAGCTGAGAGATAACGGGAGCAGCCAATGATCTGGACCTTGGTCGGCGTCGACGGCCGGCTCGACCATGCCCGCGACCGAGCGCTGCAGCAGTCCGACGAGCGCCTCCTAGGTGCTACG
>CAZMXH010000423.1:0-3329 GCA_964570165.1 uncultured Actinomycetes bacterium | reverse complement strand
GATGGCGAAGAGCGGGGTCGACGGCGTGTATGAGGCCGATCCGCGGACCAACCCAGGCGCCCGCAAGTACGTCACGATCTCGTACACGGACGTGCTTCGACGGAGACTCAACGTGGCTGACCCGGCCGCCTTCAGCCTGTGCATGGACAACAAGCTGCCGATCGTGGTCTTCGGGCTCAACCAGGCCGACGGGATCGCCCGCGCGATCCGCGGCGACGCAATCGGGACGCTGGTCGCCGCGGACGTCGAGACGAAGCTGGTCGCCCCGGATGTCGAGGTGGAGGGTTGAACGTGCCCGCGCGGGTGTGCGGACGGCGTCCTGCGCGGTACCGTCACAAGGGACATCACACGAGATCAAGGGAGCCACGGTGATCGACGAGACGCTCCTCGAGGCTGAGGAGAAGATGGAGAAGGCGGTCTCGGTCGCCAAGGAGGACTTCGGCGCGATCCGCACCGGCCGTGCTCACCCGTCGCTGTTCAGCAAGATCATGGTCGACTACTACGGTACGCCGACGCCGTTGAACCAGCTCGCGTCGTTCCATGTCGTGGACGCCAGGATGCTGACCATCCATCCGTACGACAAGAACTCGCTCGGCGCGATCGAGAAGGCGATCCGCAACTCCGATCTCGGGGTCAACCCCGGCAACGACGGCCAGCTGATCCGAATCCAGCTGCCGCAGCTCACCGAGGAGCGGCGGCGGGAGTACATCAAGGTGGCACGGCAGAAGGCCGAGGACGCTCGGGTGTCGATCCGCAACGTGCGCCGCCATGCCAAGGACGCGCTGGAACGGATGGCCAAGGACGGCGAGGTCGGCGAGGACGAGGTCTACCGCGCCGAGAGGCAACTCGACGACGTGACCAAGTCTTACGTCGACCAGGTGGACGAACTGCTGTCACGCAAAGAGTCGGAACTCCTCGAGGTCTGATCTCCGTGGCGACCGACGGCAAGCCGTCCGCCGGCGGGCTCGCGGAGCACGGTCGCGCCGGGCGCGATCTGAGGGCGGCTACCCTCGTCGGTGCGGCGCTCGCCGTCCTGGTCGTGGCGGGTCTGTGGTGGCAGCCCGGGTTCGTGGCGGTGGTGGCTGTGGCGGCCGTCATCGCGGTCTGGGAGCTTGCGCACGCACTGGGGGAGCGCGGGATCCGGGTGCCGCTGGTTCCGGTGGTGCTGGGCTCGGTGCTGATGGTCGTGGCCGGCTACCTCGGCGGACCCGAGACTCTTGTCGTCGCGCTGGCACTGACCGTGGTGGCGATCTGGGTATGGCGGCTAGGCGAGCGGGACGCAGGCTACGTGCGCGACGTCACCGCGGGCGTATTCGTCGCGCTCTACGTGCCGTTCCTCGCCGGCTTCGCGACGGTACTGCTTCGCCCGGACGACGGGCAGTGGCGTGTGATCGCGGTGCTGCTGGTCGTGGTGGCATCGGACACCGGGGGCTACCTCGCCGGCGTTCTCGTGGGGCGGCACCCGATGGCGCCGACCGTCAGCCCCAAGAAGTCGTGGGAGGGCTTCGGCGGCTCGGTCGTACTCGGTTCGGCCGCCGGCGTGGCGACGGTTATGGTGCTGCTCGACGGGACGTGGTGGGCGGGCCTGGTGTTCGGCCTCGCCGGCGTCATGGCCGCTACGCTCGGAGACCTCGGAGAGTCGATGCTGAAGCGCGACCTGCAGATCAAGGACATGAGCTCGCTGCTGCCAGGGCACGGTGGCCTGATGGACCGAGTGGACTCGCTGTTGACGACGCTGCCGGTCGGGTGGCTGGTGCTGACAGCGCTGGTCGAGGTCGCGTAGTGTCGGGCTGCGATGGTGGCGTGCGGGACACCCCGGGGCGGCGTGTCCCCCGAACACGTGGACAATGGTCGGCACTGGACGCACGGGTGTTTTCCGCCGAAGCTTGGACTTACCGACCCGTTGGCGACGAAGGGAGAGTGACACCTGGTGGCGGTCAGCCGTGACCCCGCATTTCGGACCGTCCGGATGCGGGAGTCGTACGACCTCGACGCGGTGGACGACTTCGTAGACCGCGTCATCGACGCCCTCGAGGGCCGGCCCGGTGGTCGCTCCCTTACGCCTGAGAAGATCGAAGCCCAGGAGTTCAAGGTCGTCCGGTTCCGTGAGGGCTACTCCATGGATGACGTGGACGACTGGCTGGATGAAGCGGCGGCCGAACTCCGGCGGATGCGTGCCGGAGGCAGTCGGCAGCCTCCCGCGCGGCAGGACCTACCACTCCAGGAGTCGCCGTACGAGCAGGTGGGTGCGCCGGGCAACGGCTACACGACCCAGCAGGCGGCGCCGCCACCGCCGCACCCCGCTCCTGCGCCGCCGCCTCCGCCTGCGCCGCCGGTGGCCTACCCGCTCCCGCAGGAGCAGCCGGCCTACCCGTCGGACCCCGGATATCCGCCACCGCACCACTCCGATCCCGGTCAGCGGGTGGCCGAGCCGGCCTACCATCCCGCGGACACGGGCTACCACCAGGTCGACCCCGCGTACCAGCAGCCGGGTCCGGACACGGCGTTCCACCAACTCGATCCGGCGCTGCAGCAACTCGACCCGAACTACGCGGCGCAGGCCCAGAGCCCGGAGATGGACCGGCCCGCCGCGCAGATAGCCACGCCGACGACTGGCCTGCATCATCTGGAGATCTGGGTCCGCGACCTCGACCTGGCGGTGCAGTCGCTGGGCTGGCTGTTCGAGCGCCTGGGCTGGACGCTGTTCCAGGTGTGGGAGAACGGCCGGTCGTGGCAGGCGCCCGGCGATGGCCCGTACGTCGTGCTCGAGCGGTCTCCGGACATGGCGTGGACGCAGTACGATCGCACGGCCCCCGGGTTGAACCACCTGGCGCTCGCTGTGCCGGAACGCTGGATGGTCGACCGCGTGGTGTCGGAAGCCGCGACGTACGGCTGGCGCCTGATGTTCGCCGACCGGCACCCGTACGCCGGCGGCAGCCAGCACTACGCCGCATACCTGGAGAACGACGAGGGCTTCGAGGTCGAGGTCGTCGCTCCTTAGAGCCCGGTTATGTCCGGCGGCTCGGCTAGCTGAGGGCTCGGCCCACCGCCACCTCGCGGGTGTCGGGCGCCGCGATCCGGACGGCGTCGGCCGCCTGGTCGCCCCGCTGCTCCTGGGACCGGCGCTCGGCCTCCACGCGCGCGAGGTAGGCCGCCACCTCCGAGTCGGTGCGGGAGGGGCTCCAGCCGAGCAGCGCCGCCGCAACCTCGGCCGCGGCCGGTGCCGACTCCGTCCCGCGGTGCGGCGTCTCGATGGAGATGCGGGTCCGCCGGGCCAGCGGGTCGTCGAGGTGCAGGCCCGCCTCGTGCGTGACGGCGTACCGCACCTC
>CAZMXH010000422.1:0-3334 GCA_964570165.1 uncultured Actinomycetes bacterium | reverse complement strand
ATCGCCCAGGACCAACGCCACAATTGCGCTCAGGACAGCGCTTCCGGGACGTCCGCGTCGGCCGGGTCTCCAGTGCCCGTGCAGTCGACCTCGATCACGTCCTCGGGATGCTTCGCCAGGTATGCCTTTGCCCCGATATCACCGTGTGCCAGCCCGCAGATGCCGTTCCAGTGCTGGCGACCGAGCAGCACCGGGTGCCCGCGCCGCCCGCCGTACGTCGCGACGGCGAGAGTCCACCCTTCCCGGTGCGCGGCGATCACCCGCCGCACGGCCTCCGCGCCCAGCCACGGCAGGTCCACCAGCAGCACGACTGCCGCACTGACGTGATCCGGCATCGCTGCCAGGCCCACCCGCAGCGAGGAGCCCATGCCGCTCGACCAGTGCGGGTTGTGCACGACCGCCGCGCCCGGGACATCGAGGGGCACCGCTCCCGAGACCACCACGACCGGAGCGCATCCTCCGCCGGCCACCGTGCGAACCGCCCGGTCCACCAGCCGCTCGCCGTCGATTGTCACGACGGCCTTGGGCCGGCCGAACCGGCGGCCCTTTCCGGCCGCGAGGACGAGGCCGGCGACCTGCGTGCCGCGTGGCGCCGGGCCCGTCACTTCGCCTGGCCGCCCGCGCCGACCTCCGCGGGCTCGGCCAGGGGGTGGTCCCCGTGGATAGGCCCGGCCGTCTCGGTCAGCGGCTGCCCCGTGCCGCCCCAGCGCGCCCAGATGATCTCAGCCGCAACCGAGACGGCTGTCTCCTCCGGTGTACGCGCCCCGATGTCCAGCCCGATCGGTGAGGCGAGGCGGGAGAGCTCCTTCTCCGACATCCCGCGCTCCCGCAGCCGCGCGAGCCGATCCTCGTGGGTGCGGCGTGACCCCATCGCACCGACGTAGGCGGCCGGCGTCCGGAGCGCCACCTCGAGCAGCGGGACGTCGAACTTCGGGTCATGGGTCAGCACGCAGATCACCGTGCGCTCGTCAACGGCCGTCTCGGCGAGGTACTCATGGGGCCACCGCACGATCACCTCGTCGGCGTCGGGGAACCTGGCCGGGGTCGCGAACACGCTGCGGGCGTCGCAGACCGTCACGTGGTACCCCAGGAACGACCCGATGCTGGCCACCGCGGCCGCGAAGTCGATCGCCCCGAACACCAGCATCCGCGGCGGCGGCGCGAACGACTGCACGAACACGCTCAACTCGTCGCCGCGGCGCTCACCGCTCGGCCCGTACCGGCGGATCCCGGTCATCCCCTGCTCGAGCATGCCGCGGGCGTCGTCCACCACAGCGTCGTCCAGCCGGTCGCCGCCCAGCGTCCCGGCCCGTCCCTCCGGCCGGATCACCAGGTGCGAACCCAGACGTCCCGGCCCCATCACCACCGTGGCCAGTGCAACAGGGCGGTGCTCCGCGATGTCCGAAGCGATCGCGTCCAGGCTCGGCAGCGAGACGGGGTCGACGCGCTCCACGAAGACGTCGATCGTCCCGCCGCAGGTAAGCCCGACCGCGAACGCGTCGTCGTCGCTGACGCCGTAGTGCTCGAGGCGTGGTTCACCGCCGGCGAGCACCTCCTCAGCCGCCTGGTACACCGCCGACTCCACGCAGCCGCCCGAGACGCTGCCGACGACCTCGCCGCCTGGTCCAACCAGCATCGCAGCTCCAGGCTGGCGCGGCGCGGACTTCCAGGTGCGCACCACGGTCCCCACCGCCACGGGGTGCCCCTGGTTCCACCAGTCCACCAAGCGGTCTAAGACGTCACGCATCGATCTCCTCCTCTGACAGCAGGCTCGCGAGCCGCTCTAGCGCCTGCAGGGAATGACCTCCGACCAGCACGTCCACAGCAGGTAGCGCCGCGCGCAGGCCGGCCGTCTCCGGCGCGAACCCCTCCTTGGCGGCATGCGGGCTCACCCACACCACCCGGTGCGCCAGCCGGCGCACCCGGACCATCTGCTCCCCCAGGAGCGTGACATCGCCGCGCTCCCAGCCGTCGCTCGCCACGACGACCACGGCACCGCGCGCCATGCCGCGCTGCCCCCAGCGGTCCAGGAAGCTGGCGATCTGGTCCCCGAGGCGCGTTCCGCCGCTCCAGTCCGGGACGGCCTCAGCAGCCGACCGCAACGCGCGGTCCGGATCGGGGTGGTGCAGTTCCTGGCTCACCCGCGTAAGCCGGGTGCCCATGGTGAACACCTCGGTGGTCGGCCGGCGACGGCACGCCGCGTGCGCCAGCCGAAGCAGGCTGTCCGAGTACGGGGCCATCGAGCCGCTCACGTCCACGAGCAGGACGAGGCGACGCGGCACCACCCGGCGCCCCCTGCGTAGCAGTTGCGACGGCTCGCCCCCGCGGCGCAGCATGGCACGCAGGGTGCGTCGCGGATCTAGCTCGCCGCGGTGTGCGGGGCGACGGCGCCGGGTTCGCCGCTCCGGCCCGGTCGGCCGCAGCGCGGCCAGCAGCCGTGCCACCTCGGCGCGCTGGGCCTCGTTCAGCGCGGCCAGGTCGCGGTGCCGGAGCACCTCCACCCGGCTAGCGGCCGAGATGGCCTCCGGGGCGGACTGATCCTCGCTGCGCTCCCCACCGCCGTCGTCGTCTGTGCCGGCGGGGACGGTCAGAGCCATCGTCTGCCGGTGGCGCTCGGGAGCCGGCACGATCCCGTTGCCGAAGTACGCGCCGAACGTCGCGTCGTACACCGACAGGTCGTCCGGTCCGCGGCACAGGGTGAGACGGCCGGACCAGTAGACGTCGGCGGTCTGGGACCCGTTCAGGTGGCGAAGCGCGGAGACCCAGGCGTGCACCCGCTCCGGTCCGGCGGCGAGCCCGGCCGCGCGCAACGCGCGGGCGAAGCCCACCATCGCGGGGACGACGGCGTCCATGTCACCCAATCACCATCCGGCGGCCAGCACACGTTCCTGGTCCTCACGGTACTTGACGGCGGCCCCCAGCGTGCGCGCCGCAAGATCGGGATCAAGACCATCCGCGCCGAGCGCGTCCAGCGCCGCCGCCCAGTCGATGGCCTCGGCCAGCCCGGGCGGCTTGACGAGGCCCATCGCACGTAGCCGTTCGGTGGCTCGGGCCACGTCCTTGACCACGCCATCCTTGGCGTGCGGGATGCGCCGCCGGATCACCGCGACCTCCCGCTCGTAGTCGGGATACTCCAGCCAGTGGTACAGGCAGCGGCGCTTCAGGGCGTCGTGGACCTCGCGGGTGCGGTTGCTGGTCACCACGACGATCGGCGGTTTCTCCGCCCGGATCGTCCCGATCTCCGGGATGGTGATCGTGAAGTCGCTGAGCACCTCCAGCAGGAATGCCTCGAACTCGTCGTCCGCGCGGTCCACCTCGTCGATGAGCAGCACGC
>CAZMXH010000421.1:671-3336 GCA_964570165.1 uncultured Actinomycetes bacterium | reverse complement strand
GCCGAGCCCGGCGAGCTCGTCGCGTGTCGCCGGCCACAGGAAGCCCCAGCGGTGCACCTGGGCCCCGACGATGTCGGAGGTCCGCATCGAGCCGGCGTACAGGAACACGCCGACGAACGACAGGCCCATCGCGAGCTCGTACGAGATGATCTGAGCGGCCGACCGTACCCCGCCCAGCAGCGGGTACGTCGAGCCGCTCGCCCAGCCGCCCAGCACGATGCCGTAGATGCCGAACGACGCGATGGCCAGCACGAAAAGCACAGCGACCGGGAAGTCGGTCAACTGCAGCCGGGTGGTCTGGCCGAATATCGACACCTCGGGGCCGAAGGGGATCACCGCGAAGACCACGAACGCGGCGATCACGGCGATCATCGGCGCAACGATGTAGACCGCCTTGTGCACGTTCTTCGGGGTGACGTCCTCCTTGAGCATCAGCTTCATGGCGTCGGCGAAGCTCTGAAGCGAGCCTCGGGGACCCACCCGGTTCGGACCGATGCGGTGCTGCATACGCGCCACGACACGGCGCTCGAAGACGATGTTGAACAGCGTCAGAACCAGCAGCAGGACAAAGATCACAATGATCTTGAGGGCGACGAGCCACCACGGGTCGGTACCGAAACCCTCGATCTCGTCGTAGCGCTGTGCGAGGAGCATCAGGAGGCACCTCCGATCGCCACCACCGTGCCAGCGACCGCCCCGAGCATGTCGTGGACGTGGGAGCCGGGGGAGTACTGCGGAACCCACACCACCCGATCAGGCATCGGTGTGATCTTTAGCGGCAGCGTGATCGCGCCGCCGTCTGTCACGAGCCGGACGTCGGCACCGTCGGCAACGCCGATCTCGGCCGCCGTCGCCGCGGACAGCCGCGCCACCGGACGTCGCGCGGTACCGGCCAGGTGCGGCTCACCGTCCTGCAGCCGCCCGTCGTCGAGCATCATCCGCCAGCTGGCCAGCACCGCCTCGCCGGCCTTTGGTGCAGGAGCCTGCGCGGGGGCCACCGCTGGTCCCGGAGGGCGCCCCCCGTCCCACGTGCCGAGCTCGGCGATCTCGGCGCGAACCTCGTCGACCGAGCCGGCGGCGAGCCGCACGTCGAACTCCTCCGCCAGCAACGTCAGCACCCGGTGGTCGGAGGCGAAGCCCGTGGCCGGCAGCACGGCGGGGAACGGCCGCTCGCGCCCCTCCCAGGTGACGAACGTCCCGGCCTTCTCGACCGCGGCCGCTACGGGCAGCACCACGTCGGCGAGCTCGGTGATCTCGCTGCGCAGGATCTCGAGGCTCACGACGAACCCGGCGGCCCGCAGCGCCTCCCGCGCCGCCGCCGGGTCCGGCAGGTCTGCCAGCTCCACACCGCCTACCAGCAGGCCGTCCAGCTTGCCTCCGGCGAGGGCGGCGACGATCTCTGACGTGTCGCGACCCGGCAGCGGCGGCAGATGGTCCACCCCCCACGCCGCGCTCAGGTCGACCCGCGCCTCGGTGTTCTCCAGCGGCCGGCCGCCGGGCAGCAGGTTCGGCATGGCTCCCGCCTCCACGGCGCCGCGGTCGCCCGCACGGCGGGGCACCCAAGCGAGCCGCGCGCCCGTCCGCTCCGCAAGAGCGACGGCCGCCGACAGCGCGCCCGGAACCCCGGCCAACCGCTCACCGACCAGGACGACCGAGCCGGGCTCGCCCACCGCGCTGGAGGCATCGTCCTCCGCCAAGGCCGCGGCCTCGGCGCCTGGCACCGCGGTGATCAGCCGGCCGGACAGCTTCTGCAGCCCCTTGCTCGCGAACGGCGCCACCGAGGTGATCCGGGTGCCATGCGTGCGGACGGCCTTGCGCAGCCGCAGGAAGATCGTCGGCGCCTCCTCTTCGGCCTCGAGACCCGCCAGCAGCACTGCCGGCGCGTTCTCCAGGTCGGAGTACGTGACGCCGCGCCCGGTGCCCGCCACGGTCGCCAGGAACTCGGCCTCCTCGGCGGAGTGCGGCCGGGCCCGGAAGTCGATGTCGTTGGTGTCGAGCACCAGCCGGGCGAACTTGGAGTACGCGTAACAGTCCTCCAGGGTCAATCGTCCGCCGGTGAGAACGCCGACGCCTTTGCCGTCGCGGGCGCGCCGCAGCCCCTCCGCGGCGAGACCGAGCGCCTCTGGCCAGGACGCAGTGACCAGCTCACCGGTGCTCTCGTCCCTCACAAGCGGGCGGTCCAGCCGGTCGGCCAACCGGCTGTACCGGAAGGCGAACCGGTCCTTGTCCGAGATCCACTCCTCATTGACCTCCGGATCGTCGCCGGCCAGCCGCCGCATGACCACACCCCGCCGGTGGTCGACTCGGATAGCCGCGCCGCCGGAATCGTGCTCAGCCACCGACGGCACCGACACCAGGTCGAACGGCCGCGCCCGGAACCGGTACGCGGCACTTGTCAACGCGCCGACCGGGCATATCTGAATGGTGTTGCCAGAGAAGTAGCTCTCGAACGGCTCCGACTCGTAGATCCCCACCTGCTGCAGCGCACCGCGCTCGAGCATGTCGATGAACGGGTCACCAGCGATCTCGTCGGAGAATCGGGTGCAACGGGCGCAGAGGATGCACCGCTCCCGGTCAAGCAGGATCTGGCTGGAGATGGAGATCGGCTTCGGGAAGGTCCGCTTCCTTCCCTCGTAGCGCGACTCGGGGCGGCCGTTGGTCATCG
>CAZMXH010000421.1:0-661 GCA_964570165.1 uncultured Actinomycetes bacterium | reverse complement strand
TTGTCGCACACCGGGCAGTCCAGCGGATGATTGATCAGCAGGAACTCCATGATCCCCTGTTGCGCCTTGTCGGCGACAGGAGAGGTGAGCTGGCTCCGGACCACCATCCCGGGCGCCACGGGCATGGTGCAGGAGGCCTGCGGTTTCGGCATCGACCGCCCGCGGCCGTCGTCGATGACCTCGACCAGGCACTGCCGGCACGCCCCGACCGGCTCGAGCAGCGGATGGTCGCAGAACCGCGGGATCTGGATCCCCAGCAGTTCGGCGGCACGGATGACCAGCGTGCCTTCCGGCACGCTCACCTCGAATCCGTCGATCGTCAGCGTGACCAGCTTCTGCTGCAGCAGTTCGCCGGCATCCCGCGCCGGCTCGGTGACCGTCATCTGGTCGCACTCACCTCGGTCGTCGCGAACAGGGTCGAGGCGGCCGGGTCGAACGGGCAGCCGCCGTAGTCGAAGTGGGCCAGGTACTCGTCGCGGAAGTACTGCAGCGACGAGGTGATCGGTGCAACCCCGCCGTCGGCAAGGGCGCAGAACGATCGGCCGGCGATGTTATCGGACAGGTCGAGCAGCTTCTCCAGGTCGGCCTCGGTGCCGTCGCCCTTCTCCAGCCGGTCGAAGATCTGGACCAGCCACCAGAAGCCCTCGCGGCAAGGCGTGCA
>CAZMXH010000420.1:0-3340 GCA_964570165.1 uncultured Actinomycetes bacterium | reverse complement strand
AGTTAGCCTGGTGACGGGCATAGCCGGGTGGTTTACGTGATCAATGGGGGCACGGGGAGGCCACGCCGCAGCGGGTGGCGGACTGCCGAACCGTGATCGAGCAACGGCGCAGGGCTATCGTCAGGAGTGTGACGACCCCGCTGCCGGGCGTGTCCATCCGACGCCCGGACGACACACCTCACGTCGCCGAACTCGTCCTCGACCGGCCCGAGGCGCTGAACGCCGTCTCGACCGAGCAGGCACGCTCGATCACGGCCGCGGCCGAGCGACTGGCGGGTGACTCGTCCGTACGGGCCGTCGTGCTGTCGTCGTCCAACGAGAAGGCGTTCTGTGTCGGCGCGGACCTCAAGGAGCGCAACAGGCTCACCGACGCCGAGCTTGCCCGCCATCGGCCGGTCAGCCGGGCCGCCTACAACGCGATCCTCGATCTCCCCATGCCGGCCGTCGCCGCGGTGCACGGCTACGCGCTGGGCGGTGGCTGCGAGCTTGCGCTGTCCTGCGACCTCATCGTGGCCGATGAGAGCGCGGTGTTCGGGTTGCCCGAGGTCTCCGTGGGAGTGATCCCTGGCGGCGGTGGCACCCAACTGCTCGCGCGGCGGATCGGCTGGGGACGCGCTGCGGACATCATCTTCACCGCGAGGCGGGTCGACGCCGCTGAGGCGTACCGGCTGGGTCTGGCCGACCGCCTCGTCCCCGCGGGTACGGACCGCAAGGCCGCTCTTGAGGTGGCCGGCCAGATAGCGGCCAACTCGCCGGTCGGGGTCCGCAATGCCAAGCGTGCGATGCGGCTCGGGCTGGACGCCGACCTGCACACGGGCCTCGAGGTCGAGGACGCCGCTTGGCGCGCCACCGCGTTCAGCGGGGACAGGCGCGAGGGGGTCGCCGCGTTCATCGAGAAGCGGAGGCCTGACTGGCCAGGAGAGTGAGATGACGAGCATGACCGGTCTGCCGCACCGGGTCAGCCTGCGCGAGGTCGGCCCCCGGGACGGGCTGCAGAACGAGGACCCCGTCCCGACCGACGGCAAGGTGGAGCTGATCGACGCGCTGTCCAAGACGGGCCTGCGCCGCATCGAGGCGGTGTCGTTCGTCCACCCCAAGGCGATCCCGCAGATGGCCGACGCGGATGAGGTGTGGGAGCGGATCGACCGCAACCCCGGTGTCCGGTACTCGGCGCTCGTCCCCAACATCCGCGGCGCGCAGCGGGCGCTGGCGGCCGGGTTCGCTGAGCTGGAGGTGGTGATCTCGGCCTCCGACACCCACAACAGGCGCAACATCAACAGGTCAACCGACGAATCGCTCGCCGACGCCGCCGCGCTCGCCGACCTGGTCCACGGGCACGGTGCGACCCTTCAGGTGGTCGTGTCGACGGCGTGGGGGTGTCCGTACGAGGGCGATGTCCCCCTCACACGGGTGGTTGACGTGATCAATCGCGCCGTCGCCGCCGGCGCCGACAGCGTGGCGCTCGGCGACACGACCGGCATGGCCACTCCGACGCGGGTGACCGAGCTTGTCGAGGCCGTGCGGGCGGCGCACCCCGATGTGCCGTTAGGGCTGCATTTCCACAACACCCGCGGAACCGGGCTAGCCAACGTGTACGCCGCGTTGCTGCTGGGCGTCAGCGACTTCGACGCCTCGGTGGGCGGGCTGGGCGGCTGCCCGTACGCCCCTGGCGCCTCCGGCAACATCGCCACCGAGGAGGTTGTACACATGCTCGAAGACATGGGCATCGAGACCGGCGTCGACCTGGAGGCGCTGATCGAGGTCGCGGCCCAGGCGGAACGGCTGGTCGGGCATCGGCTGCCGTCCCAGGTGCTGCGTGCCGGCCCGCGCACGCGGCTGGCGGCCTGACTCCGACGGCCCGTCCAAGCCCGCCCCCTTTCAGACGACTTGTCAGGCCGGACAGCTCGCTGAGCTGGACGGTTGCGGTCGCTCGCGCTGACAGGTCGAAAAGCGGGGTGCGGTTAAGCCAGATCGCGGGCCTCGAGCGGTGCCCGGCCGGTCGCAGGGTGCGGCTCCGGGGCCGGAAAGACCCACTTGCGGTACGACCAGAACCGGAACAGCGTCCCGAGACCGAGTCCCACGATGTTCGCCGCGATGTTGTCGGCGAGCGGCCCGGAGAAGCCGAGCACGTAGCGCGACACGCCGAGGCACGCCAGCGCGATAACCAGCCCGATACCGTTGAGCAGGAAGAACACCGGGTACTCGCGGGCCACCGTGGTCCTCGTGCGGTGCCGGAAGGTCCAGTGCCGGTTGCCGGTGTACGTCACGACCGTGGCGACGATGACCGACACGGTCTTCGCGGTGAGCGGACGGTCGTTCAGCGGACCGCCGAACAGCAGCGCGTTGAACACGGCGACGTCGACCACGAACCCGACGCTGCCGACCGTGGCGAACTTGAGGCTCTCCCGGACCAGCAGGTGGAGCTGGTACCAGAGGGCGAAGGCTGCCCGGACCAAACGCCGCGCCGGGGAGTCTTCCCGGCGCGGAGGTGGCGGCAACGTGTCCAGCACTCCAGCAAGGGTACGGCATACCGTCGGGATCGCTACCCTGGGCGAGCGTGACGGTAAACACGCCCGGCGCCAAGGGCTGGCCGGTGGTCGGCATGGTCGGCGCCGGCCAGTTGGCCCGTATGACTCACGCAGCGGCGAGCAACCTCGGGGTCGGGTTCCGGGTGCTCGCGGGGGCGGCGGACGAGTCCGCGGCGCTCGTCGTCCCGGACGCTGTCGTCGGTGACGAGCGTTCGCTCGACGACCTGCGGGCGTTCGCCAAGGACTGCGACGTGGTGACGTTCGACCATGAGCAGGTGCCGGCCGAGCACCTGCGGGCGCTCGCCGACGGAGGCACCGTCCTGCGGCCAAGCCCTCGCGCGTTGCTGCATGCCCAGGACAAGGCGGCCATGCGGGCGGCACTCACCGAGCTCGGGGTGCCATGCCCGGTGCATGCGGTTGTGTCCTCGCCGGCCGAGGTCGCCGACTTCGCCGCTGCGCACGGCGGCTGGCCGGTCGTGCTGAAGACCGCCCGCGGCGGGTACGACGGCAAGGGCGTCTGGCTGGTGTCGTCGTCCCAGGAGGCGGCCGAGCCGTTCCGGGCGGGCGTACCCGTCATCGCCGAGCAACAGGTGGGCTTCGTCCGCGAGCTGTCTGCCGTGGTGGCCCGCTCGCCCCACGGGCAGGCGGTCGCGTACCCGGTCGTCGAGTCGGTGCAGCAGGACGGGATCTGCGTCGAGGTCGTCGCGCCGGCACCCGGCCTCACGGGCGACCAGGCGGTCGCCGGGCAGCGGATCGCGCTCACCATCGCCGCGTCCCTCGACGTCGTGGGCGTGCTCGCGGTCGAGCTGTTC
>CAZMXH010000419.1:706-3348 GCA_964570165.1 uncultured Actinomycetes bacterium | reverse complement strand
CGGCATGTCAAGCAGTCCGGCGGGCACGGCCAGTACGCGATCTGCGACATCGAGGTGGAGCCGCTGCCCGAGGGCTCCGGGTTCGAGTTCATCGACAAGATCGTCGGCGGCGCCATCCCCCGGCAGTTCATCCCGTCGGTGGAGAAGGGCGTACGGGCCCAGATGGAGAAGGGCACCACGCCCGCTGGCTACCCGATGGTCGACATCCGGGTGACGCTGTTCGACGGCAAGGCGCACAGCGTCGACTCGTCAGACATGGCCTTCCAGACGGCGGGTGCGCTCGCGCTGCGAGAGGCCGCCGCGGCGGCTGGCGTCACGCTGCTGGAGCCGGTCGACGAGGTGGGCATCCTCGTGCCGGACGACTACGTGGGTGCCATCATGGGAGACCTGTCCGGCCGGCGGGGCCGGGTGCTCGGTACCGAACCGGTGGGGACGGGACGGACGATGGTGCGGGCCGAGGTGCCGCAGACCGAGATCGTCCGGTACGCGATCGACCTGCGAGCCATGACGCAGGGCACAGGCACGTTCAGCCGGAAGTTCGCCCGCTACGAGCCTATGCCCCGCAACCTCGCCGAGAAGGCCATGGCCGCAACCTCCGACTGAGCCCATCGGTTGACCACGTTCAGCGGGTATGCCGGCGCACCCCCAGGCGCATGCCCCTAGTGGGGTGCCGGTACGCCTGGGGATGTAGGGGTGATGGCCCGTCGCCTACTGTCGGCAGGCAGCGATGCCCGCCCGGCTGAGGGGCCGTCAGCGACGGCGGTGCTCCGCTCGTGCGAACGCCCGCCGAAAGCGTGCCTCGACCTCGCGCGGACGGTCGAGGTCCACCCAAACGGCGCGCTCGACCTCGTTGCCCAGGCGCCGCAGGTCATCCTCGCGCCGCTTCTCACGCCACACGACATCGCTCGGCGTCTCGCCCGGACCGAGATAGCGAACGTACTTCTCCTTGCCGTCGAACTCGCCGATGGTGCGCTGCTCCTTGAAGTAGAAGTCGCTGCGACCCACGAACAGCCCCGACTCCGAGTAGAACTCCACCTGCAGTTCCGGTGCGGGAAGGCCAACGTTGCGGAACAGCACCCGCAGCCGCGACTCGCCCACGCTCTCCGACCGCCCGTCCGCAAAGGCCACGACCGCGCCGGCGTTCCTTGCGCCGGGCCAGTCTCGCATCTCGTTCAGCCTTGCCAGGGTGGCGGCGTGCGCGTCCGGATGCTGCCGAAACGCCGCGTCCGCGACACACACGCCGGCCTCGAACGATGAGATGCGTGCGGTGTCGATCACGGTGCGCGGGATGCCCATGACGCGTACCCCGTCGATGGTCACGCTGTCGTCATCTCGGATCTTTCCCTGGTGGTGCTGTACGCCGGCCTCCAGTCTCACCGAGTGCAGGTCACTGCGGCTCACATGCACCTCGGACAGGTCGAGTCCCCAGGTCGGCAGGCCGTGCATGACCACCGCCGAGGTATGGCTGACGACCACGGGGCGACGCAGCGCCTGGACGACGGCGTGCACGGTTGCGCGGTGGCGCTCCACGTCAGACATCGCATCGAGGCGATCCTTCCGGACGTAGGCGCCGCGCCGGATGGGCACCCACTCCTTCCGCTTGAGCAGCACGTCCACGTCGTCGGCGCGGAGTCCGGCATCGAGCGCCTGGGACCGCATCACGACACCGGCGTGCCGGTCGGCAATGCCATCCAAGATCTCGTACATGACCGCCAGTCTCGGCGTATCGGACCGGCCGGTCGGCGGCGCGGCGGCAGTCTGTGGACAACAGGACTGCCAATCCGCATGGTGTGGACGGGCGGCTCGCAGCCGGGTTCCAGCCGCACCTGCTGCGCTCCTCCGGCCAAGCATCCCCCGTCCTCCGGCCAAGCATCCCTAGTCCTCCGGCCAAGCATCCCTAGGCCGGTCGGCACGCCCCTAGGCGCATGCGCCTGGCGAAGCGCCGGGCAACCCGCTGAACGTGGTCAATCGGCAGGCGGCCAGTGGGCGACCAGGAGTTCCCGGGTTTCGCTCAGCAGCTGGGGCATGACCTTGGTCGCGGCGAGGATGGTCATGAAGTTCGCGTCCCCGCTCCACCGGGGCACGACGTGCTGGTGCAGGTGCCCGGACAGCGATCCGCCCGCGACACCGCCTAGGTTCAGCCCGATGTTGAACCCGTCCGGCCGGGAGGCGGCCTTGAGGGCCCGCACAGCCTGGACCGTCAGCAACTGCACCTCCGCCGCCTCCCCGGGCGTCAGATCCTCGAGGTCGGGCACATGCCGGTACGTGACGACCATCAGGTGACCCGGGTTGTACGGGTGCAGGTTCAGCACCGCGTAGGTGTGCTGCCCGCGCGCCAGCACCAGTCCCTCGGAGTCGTCCAGCGTCGGGATCCGGCACAGCGGGCAACCGTCGCCGGCCTCGTTCCCGCTACCCGGCTCCCCCTTGATGTAGGCCATCCGGTACGGCGTCCACAACCGCTGCAGCCGGTCCGCCGCACCAGCCGAGTCAGCCGCCACCCGCGATCACACCTGGATGCGGCGCTCAACCGCGGCCACGATCTCGGCGACAGCGTCGTCGACCGGTACGCCGTTCTTCTGCGACCCGTCGCGGTACCGGAACGACACGGCGTCCGCGGCGACGTCGCGGTCCCCCGCGATCAG
>CAZMXH010000419.1:0-696 GCA_964570165.1 uncultured Actinomycetes bacterium | reverse complement strand
AGGATGTACGGCACCTTCTGGGTCTGCGCGTTGCGGATCTTCGTCTGCATCCGGTCGTCGCTGGCATCGATCTCCACCCGGATCCCGGCGTCCCGCAGCTTGGCCGCGACCCGCTCAAGGTACGGCACGTGCCCGTCGGTGATCGGGATGCCGACGACCTGGACCGGCGCCAGCCACGGAGGGAACGCCCCCGCGTAGTGCTCGGTCAGAATCCCGAAGAATCGCTCGATCGACCCGAACAACGCCCGGTGGATCATGTACGGCCGCTTGCGGGTACCGTCGGCGTCCTGGTACTCCAGGTCGAACAGGCCAGGCTCCTGCAGGTCGACCTGCAGTGTGGACAGCTGCCAGGACCGGCCGATCGCGTCGCGCACATGGACGTCGATCTTGGGAGCGTAGAACGCGCCCTCGCCCTCGCCGATCCGGTACGGGAGGCCCGCCCGCCGCAGCGCCTCCTCGAGGGCGGCCTCGGCGGCGTTCCAGTCCTCCAGTGACCCGACGTACTCGTCCGGCCGGGTGGACAGCTCGGCGGTGAACTCGGTCAGCCCGTAGTCCCGCAGCAGGGCCAGGACGAAGTCCAGCAGGCTCGCGAGCTCATCCGGCAGCTGCTCCGGGGTGCAGTAGATGTGCGCGTCGTCCTGCGTGAAGCCGCGCACCATGGTCAGTCCGTGCACCACGCCGTTCTTATCTTACCTG
>CAZMXH010000418.1:0-3350 GCA_964570165.1 uncultured Actinomycetes bacterium | reverse complement strand
GGCACCGAGGTGTGTCGGGCTCCACCGCCGAGATTGGCGATGGCCGAAGGAACTGGGGTCCGTCGGAGTGCTCATGGCGTCTCGCGTCGGGGTAGATCAGCCTGAACGCTAACGTATCGCCTTCTGTTAGCGCTCACAACAGCCCAGCGCGCACCTGTGGCAGGAGGCGAGCAGTGGAAGCGGCCGGCGCGGGTTCTGCCTGGGGATCTCACCAGGGTCGACTGCCATCAACGACCAACTGATGGATCGGCAGGTCCCAGTACCCTGACCCGGCTCTGAGCGCGACCGTGGGCGATTCACGGCCACGGTCGCGTCTCATTGCACGGCGCTGTTGCAGATCAGTGTCCGGCGGCCGGGCGCGGGTAGGCCGGTGCCGTAGATGGGCGTCGCCGGAGCGGTAGGAGAGCCGGCCGAAACAACTTGACAGCGAGTACTCGGAGTTTGATACTCGATCCAGAGTAATCGAGTCAGACTGTTAGGCCAGGAGTAATCGCATGTCGAGGGGACGACCGTCCAACCCGCTCGCGCTCGCCGTGCTGACGCTGCTGGCTGAACAGCCGATGCACCCGTACCAGATGTCGAGAACGCTTCGCGAGCGGCACAAGGAAGCGAGCATCAAGCTCAACTACGGCTCGCTGTACGCCGTGGTCGAGTCACTGCACAGGCGCGGCCTGATCGAGGCGCGGGAGTCGGTCCGCGAAGGGAAGCGTCCGGAGCGCACGGTGTACGCGATCACCGCCGACGGCGAGCGCACACTGGTCGAGTGGCTCAGCGAGTTGCTGAGTACACCAGTCAAGGAGTTTCCGCTGTTCGAGGCGGCGCTCTCACTGATGCCCGCCCTCCCACCGGCGGACGTGATCCGCCTGCTCGAGGAAAGGCTCGTGGCGCTGCGAGCTGAGCACGCCGCCGCCCGCGAACAGATCGACGAAGCGCTCAGCGCGGGCATGCCCCGCCTGTTCGGCATCGAGCACGAGTACGAATTGGCGCTACACGCCGCAGAGATCGAGTTTGTGGAAAACCTGCTGGCAGATCTCCGGGAGGGGCGGTTCGGCGGGCTCGGGGGCTGGCAGCGGTTCCACGAGTTGCGCGCGCAAGGGCTGTCCCATGCCGAGATCTGGGCGATCATCCGAGACGAGATGAAGGAGGAATGGACCACGCATAGCCCATCGGTTACTGAGCATCCGGACCCAACGGGGTAATGAACGACCCCTGGCCAAGGTGCGCCAACACCGAAGCCAGGGGCCATCCGAAACGTTCGAGCCGAACCCTGCAGGGTTGACGACCCGACACGTCGCACGCATAAGGGTATGCCAACTCGCAGGTCATCGGCTCTCCACGAACCATGAGAGGAGAACTGATGGCTGCACACGCCATCGAGGCCCACGGTCTCACCAAGTCCTACGGCAAGGCCGACAAGGCCGTCCGGGCGCTGGACGGCGTCAGTTTCGCCGTCCCATCCGGCACCGTGTTCGGGCTGCTCGGCCCGAACGGGGCGGGCAAGTCGACGACCGTCAAGATCCTGACAACGCTCTCGCGAGCCGACTCCGGCAGCGCGACCGTGGCCGGCGTCGATGTCGCCGCCAGGCCCGCGGGCGTGCGTCGCGCCATCGGGTACGTGCCTCAGAAGCCGTGCTTCGACCCGACCGCGACGGGCCGGGAGAACCTGGCGCTGCAGGGGCACATCCATGGGTTGAGCCGCCGGGCGATCCGGAACCGCAGCGACGAACTGCTGGAACGGTTCGGCCTGGCCGATGCCGCGAACCGCCTCGTCAAGAAGTGGTCGGGCGGCATGCAGCGAAAGCTTGACGTGGCGCTCGGGTTGATCCACCGCCCGCAGGTGCTGTTCCTGGACGAGCCCACGACCGGCCTCGACCCGGAGGCCCGCGCCGAGATGTGGGCGGAGCTGTCCGGGCTCGCCGGGACGGACGGGCTCACCGTCCTGCTCACGACCCACTACCTGGAGGAGGCCGACAAGCTGGCCGACCGGCTGGCCATCGTCGACCGCGGGACGGTCGTGGCAGCGGGCACACCCGACGAGCTGAAAAGCGAGCTACAAGGCGACAGCGTCACGGTCGAGCTTGCCGAACCTTCCGCCAACGGCCACGCCAAGGCGGCCGTCGAATCCGTCGCCGGCGTTCGCGAGGTGGACGTCGACGACGCCACACTGCTTGCCCGGGTCGGCGACGGCCCGGCGAGCCTGCCGGCCGTGCTGTCCGCGCTGGAAGGCGCGGGCGTCAAGCTCGCGTCGGTGACGGTCGCCAGGCCCTCGCTGGACGACGTCTACCTGCGCCATGCGGGCCGGTCCTTCCGCGCCGCCGATGAGGCTGGCGAGAGGGGAGGCGCGTGATGATCACCATGGTCAAGCACTCGAACCAGCTGGCGTTGCGCTCGTTGCGGTTCCTCCGGCGGGAGCCGATCTACCTGGCGTTCACGCTGGTGCAACCCGCGGTGTGGCTGCTGCTGTTCGGCGAGGTCTTCAAGCGGGTGGTAGAGCTGCCCGGGTTCGAAGGCAGCAGCTACATCGCCTACCTCACGCCGGGCGTCGTCGTGATGACCGCGATGATGAACGCCGGCTGGGCGGGGACGACCTTCATCGAGGACATGGACCGCGGCGTCATGGACCGCTACCTCACCTCGCCGGTCCGCCGGGCGGCGCTGACCAACGGCACCCTGGCCTACCAAGGTGTCGTCACCCTGGTGCAGTCGCTGATCGTGTTCGGGATCGGCCTGGCCATGGGGGCGCGGTACGACGGCGGAGTGCTGGGAGTCGCGGTGGTGCTCGGTGCCGCTGTGCTGCTGGCGCTCATCTTCGCCGCGCTGTCGTGCGCCGTGGCGCTGCTGACGCGGACGCAGGAGGCACTGATCGCCGTCTTCCAGTTCCTCGCCCTGCCGCTGGCGTTCCTGTCGTCGGTGCTGATGGCGCCCGCCCTGCTGCCCGGCTGGGTGGACACCGTCGCCACGTTCAACCCGGTCGACTGGGCGGCGGTGGCCAGCAGGGAGGCGCTGCAGGCGAGCCCCGACTGGAGCGCGATCGCCGGACGCGGCGCGTTGCTGGTCGCGGCGTGCCTCCTGGCGGCCTGGGTCGCGACGAGGGCGTTCCGCGTCTACCAGCGCTCGGTGTGAGCGTCACGGTCTCGCTAGGACGGTCAGGCGGGCGAACGACTGGCCGTCGGTGAACCGGCAGCCGCAGGCGGGTCCGCCACCGTCGCGGGGTCGAGGACGGCGTCGCCCTCCAGGTGCACGCCGTCCTCGGCCCAACGCCCCGAGACCGTCGAAGGCGGTCGTTACGCGGCCCGCCAGCGCCAGGCGAGGCCGGTGTCGTGCGGCCCGGTGTACAAGGTGATCGCGGT
>CAZMXH010000417.1:0-3359 GCA_964570165.1 uncultured Actinomycetes bacterium | reverse complement strand
CTGCGCTGGATCGCCGACAACGCTGGGGACAACGGCTACGTGGTCGTGTCCAAGGTGGCGGAGATGTCGGGCTCGGAGGGCTACAACGCGCTGACCGGCAAATACGGCGACCTGCTCGCCGATGGCGTGCTCGACCCGGTGAAGGTGACCCGTTCGGCGCTGCAGAACGCCGCGTCCATCGCGGGCATGCTGCTCACCACCGAGGTGCTGGTCGTCGACAAGCCGGAGGAAGAGGAGGAGCCGGTCGGAGCCGGCCACGGGCACGGCCACGGCCACTGAGGCTCCGTCCGATCACGTGGCTCCGTTCGATCACGTTCGGTAGGCGCGGCCCTGCCGTGGCACGGTTGCACGCCTGTTGCAGCGTGGCTGCGTCTGCCGAACGTGATCGACCCAAGGCGCAAGTCACCGTGCCACGCCGACGGCGGTGCCGACCGAGGCGCGGTCCTCGAGGAGGTCCAGCACGGCCGCGGCCACGTCGGCGCGCGAGACGTTGTAGCCACGGCGAACGTTGGCGCCGTAGGCGGTCCGGTATCGGCCCGTTGCTTTGCCGTTCGTCAGCCGGGGAGGCCGGACGACGGTCCACTCCAGGGCCGTGGTCCGCAGGTGCTGCTCCATCCGGGGTCGCGTCCGCGTCCGCGTGCCGCAGGAGTCGCCGCAGCAGCGGCTTGACGATCACTCGGGTGAATAGGCCGTCGCCGTCGGTCGTGACCGTGGCCTGGCTGACCACGATCAGACGGGTGGTTCCAGCCTCGGACATGGCCGAGGTGATCGCGCGCGTCACATCGTGGCGGACGCTCGTCGGCCCCGTAGTCCGCGGGCCGATAGCCGACACCACCGCGCCCTGGCCCTTGATGGCGGAACTGATCGCTGTCGCATCCATGACGTCGGCCGCGACGACTGCGGCGCCGCTGACATCCGCGCCAGACCCTTGGCGGACGACCGCGGTGACGTCATGCCCGGCTTCCACGGCCTGCTTGACGATCTGACGCCCAGTGCGACCGGACGCCCCGAACACCGCGATCTTCATGTGACAACCCCAAATGCGAGCGAGTACGAAGCTGATCGCCCGCCAGGCTGGGCTGTCCGAGGCGATGCTGTACAAGCACTTCGACAGCAAGCACGAGCTCTTCCTCCACGTGATCCTAGAGCGGCTGCCACGCCTGTCGGCGGTGGTCTCGGACCTGCCGAAGCAGGTGGGCCGCCGTTCGGTCCAGGAGAACCTGGAACGTGTAGCGGCCGCGGCCATCGAGTTCTACGCCGCGGGCTTCCACATGACCGCATCTCTGTTCTCTGAGCCGCAGTTGCTCGAGGACTTCCAGCGGTGGGCCGCTGAACGGGGAGCGGGCCCGCATGTGCCGGTCGGCATGGTCGCTGAGTACCTGGACGCCGAGCGCCGGCTCGGCCGGGTCGTGCCCGAGGCGGATCCGCCAGCGGTCGCCGCTCTGCTGATGGGTGCCTGCTTCCACCGGGCGCTGCTGGATCGGTTCACGAGCGAGGCGCCCACAGAGACCGGGCGGGCGACGCCCCAGGCGCTCGTGGCCGCGCTGTGCCGGCCGCTGCTGGCGCCCTCCTCCGGTTAGCGCGCCGCTCCACCAGGCTCCTCGGCGCCACGGCATGCGCATGCGCCTAGGGGGGTGCCGGCCAACCCACTGAACGTGATCGAACCGTGCGCGCGTGCCGCACAGTTCGGGCCCGGTCAGCCGGTGAAGTGCTGAGCGTACTCGGCCGACGGCGGGATCTCCGTGATGACATCGACGAGGACCCCGGCCGGATCGGCCACGATGAAGTGCCGCTGGCCGAAGTCCTCGCTGCGCAGGTCTTGAACAGGAGGCAGCCCGCCGCGCGTCACCAGTCGCTCGTACTCGGCGTCGACGTCGTCGACCTCGAAGTTCAGCAGCAGGCCGGCGACCGGGTGCCGGAATCCCTCGGGGAGCGTCGGATGGTCCGCGTCGAGGATGCCGAGCTCGAAGGACGGTTCGCCGTCGCGGCGGAGGCTGACGTACCACCCCGCGTCGAAGACCACGTCGAAACCGAAGTGGTCGACGTAGAAGTCTCGGGTCGCTGACACGGCGGTGGTGGCGATGACCGGGTAGTAGCTCTGTAGCTTCACTGTGCGCTCCTCAAGACGAGATACATACGTACCGTCGGTATGTAAAGCTAGATGCATACCGACGGTACGTCAACTCGGTAGGATCCCAGCATGGCCGTCACGAACCGACCGGTGCGCACCAAGGCGGAGCAACGGGCCGCCACGACGCGGGCGCTGCTGGACGCGGGACGGTCGCTGTTCGCCGAGCGGGGGTACGCCCAAGTCAGCCTCGCGGACATCGTGTCGATGGCCGGAGTGACCAAGGGCGCGCTCTACCACTACTTCGGCAGCAAGCATGAGCTGTTCCGAGCGGTGGTGGCCGAGGTGCACGGCGAGGTGGCCGAGCGGGTGGCTGCAGCCGCGCCGGACGCGGACCCGTGGACGCAGCTACTGGCGGGGTGCCGGGCGTTCCTGACCGCGAGTACCGCGTCGGGCGTCCAGCAGATCATGCTCGTGGACGCGCCGGCCGTCCTGGGGTGGAGCGAGTGGCGGCGGCTCGACGCGGAGTCGTCGGCACGGCACCTGGAGGATGTGCTCGCCCGCCTGATCGAGGACGGCGTCGTGGCCGAGCGACGGCTAGGGCCCCTGGTCAGCCTGCTCTCCGGCGCGATGAACGAGGCCGTCCTGGCGCTGGCGCACTCGGACGACCTCGACGGCGACCTGGACGCGACGATGGCCGTGCTCACGCGGCTGCTGGGGTCGCTGCGCCACTGAGCGCTCGGTCGGCGCAGCGGCCGCATCCCCAGGCTTGTCGGCATCGCGGCAGGCGCACGCGCCTAGCGGGGTGCCGGCCAACGCGCTGAACGTGATCGAACCGCGGGCGGGCGACGACGTAGGGTGAGCGGCATGTCGTACCTCGTCGAGCGGATGCGACCGTTTACGTCCACGATCTTCGCCGAGATGTCGGCGCTCGCCGTCCGGACCGAGTCGATCAACCTCGGCCAGGGCTTCCCCGACACCGACGGGCCGGCGTCGCTTCTCGAGGATGCCATCGCCGCGATCAGGGCGGGCGCCAACCAGTACCCTCCGGGCATCGGTGTACCGGAGCTGCGGCACGCGGTCGCCCGGCATCAGAAGCGCTTCTACGGCATGGATGTGGACCCGGACACCGAGGTGCTCGTCACCGCCGGCGCCACGGAGGCCATCGCGGCGAGCATCCTCGCGCTGGCGGGACAGGGCGACGAGGTCGTCACGTTCGAGCCCTACTACGACTCGTACGCCGCCTCCATCGCGCTCGCGGGCGCGACCCGGCGGACGGTCGTGCTCCGGC
>CAZMXH010000416.1:0-3365 GCA_964570165.1 uncultured Actinomycetes bacterium | reverse complement strand
GCCGCCGTTGACCGGCGGGCTGGTGGGCTAGATCTCCTCCGACGCGGTTCGGCGGCTTGAGCGGCTGCCGTCGCTGGCGACCGACGACCTCGGGCTGGCGGAGATCGCGTTCCTGCTTGCCACCGACCTCGCCGTCCTCGACCACGAGGATGGGACGGTACTGCTCGTCGCCAACGCCGTCAACTGGGACGGCAGTGACGAGCGGGTCGACGAGGCGTGGGCGGACGCGGTGCGCCGGCTGGACCTGATGTCGGCCCGCCTCGCCGGGCCGACACCGTCGTCGGTCGCGGAGTACGACCCCGACGCCGCGCCGCTGTTCGCGAGCAATACGGCGGAGCCGGACTACCTGGCCGCCATCGAGCGGGCAATGGAGGAGATCCGGGCGGGCGAGGCGTACCAGATCGTGGTCGCCCAGCGGTTCGAGGTGCCGACCGCGGCCGACGCGCTGGATGTCTACCGGGTGCTGCGCCGCGAGAACCCCAGCCCGTACATGTACCTGCTGCGGATCCCGGGCCCGGCCGGCGACGGGGAGGGCTCGTTCGACATCGTCGGCTCCAGTCCCGAGGCGCTGGTCAAGGTCACCGGCGACCGGGCCATGACGCTGCCGATCGCGGGCAGCCGCTGGCGCGGGGAGACCCCGGAGGCGGACGCCGCGCTGGCGCGGGACCTGCTCGCCGATCCCAAGGAGCTCGCGGAGCACGTGATGCTCGTGGACCTGGGCCGCAATGACCTTGGACGAGTCTGCCTGCCTGGCACCGTCGAGGTGGTGGACTTCATGTCGGTGCGGCGGTACAGCCACGTCATGCATATCGAGTCGACCGTCGTCGGGCAGGTGGCGCCGGAGCGGACGGCACTGGACGTGCTTGCGGCGTGCTTCCCGGCCGGCACGCTCACGGGCGCACCTAAGCTGCGGGCGATGGAGATCATCGAGCGGCTGGAGCCAACGCGGCGAGCGCTCTACGGGGGCGTCGTCGGGTACCTGGACTTCGCGGGGGACCTGGACGTGGCTATAGCCATCCGGACCGCCCTGCTTCGCGGCGGCAGGGCGTACGTCCAGGCAGGTGGTGGGATCGTTGCCGACTCCGAGCCGGCCGCGGAGTACCGGGAGAGCCGAAACAAGGCGGCGGCCGTGCTGAAGGCGGTGGCGGTGGCCGAGTCCATGCGGCCAGTGGACACCGGGTGACGGAATCGGTGCGCGGGTACGCCACCACGCTCGGGGCGCTGGTGGCGGGCGCCGTGCTGTGCCTGGTGGCGTCTGGCATGTCGTGGGGGGAGGCGCAGGGGTCTGGCCCTGCACCGGCGTCGGTGACCGTGACTGGCGGTGAGCTGCTCCCGGCAGCGCAGGCGGTCGGCTTGCTTGCACTGGCCGCGATCCTGGCGGTGCACGCCACGAGGCGCTGGGGCAGGCGCGTGGTCGGCGGTCTGGTGGTGGTGGCTGGGCTCACCACCGCCGTGTGGGCGTCCGCCATCGCGCGCGAGTTGCCGAGCCGCGTCTTGCAGCGCGCGGACGTCCCGACCGGCGCCGGCGACCTGACCAGCGCGTCCGGCCACGCCGCAGGTGCGCTGCTGGCGATCGCCGGGGGCGTGCTGATCGCGGCATCGGGCGTGGCGGTGCTGGTCAAGGGTCCGCGCTGGCCGGGCATGGGTGCGCGATACGCCCGGCCTGCTCCGGAGCGCTCGGCCGCCAGCGATGCGCGCTCCGCCTGGGAGGCCCTCGATCGTGGGGAGGACCCCACGGCCTGAGGCGCATTGCGGTTCCGCCGCCGGGGTGGCTGCAGCGGCCGGGACGCGGCGCAGGCACAATGTCTGGTGTCGGGTCGGCGCCAGCAAGAGACGGTACGGCGACGGCGAAGAATGGGCGAAGCAACGCTAGGAGACGGCATGGCGACTCCCCGCCAGCATGGTCATACACCAGCCGCGTGGACTGCGGTGCTCATCACTCTTATCGGGTTCTTTGTCGGTGCGCTCGCCGTGGCGCTCCTCAACTGGCCGCTGTTCTGGTTCGGAGGCGTCGCGCTGATCGTCCTCGGCCCCATCGTTGGCAAGATCATGCAGATGATGGGCATGGGCAAGGAGCCCGAGGTGCCGGCACGAACACCGGACAGTGGCCAGTGACGGCCGCGCTGCCGGCTCGGCGGGGCGTGGGCCGTTGACACGCGGCGGTACCGGCCTGGCTACGCTGGAGCGACCAGGGACCGAACGCACCGGGGGGACGCAGCGGTGAGTGTTCTCGACGAGATCCTCGAAGGCGTACGGGCCGACCTCGCCGAGCGCCAGCAGCGCGTCCCGCTCGAGGAGCTCAAGGCGATCGCCAAGCGGCAGCCTCCTGCACGGGACCCGATGCCGCTGCTCAAGGGGCCTGGGGTGGCGGTCATCGCCGAAGTGAAGCGGTCCAGCCCGTCGGCGGGGAAGTTCGCCGAGATCGACGACCCAGCCGCGCTGGCGCGGGAGTACGAGGCGGGCGGCGCCGCCGCCATCAGCGTGCTCACCGAGCGGCGCCGGTTCGGGGGAACCCATGCGGACCTGCGCGCGGTTCGGTCTGCGGTGGATGTCCCGGTGCTGTGCAAGGACTTCATCATGACGAGCTACCAGCTGTGGGAGGCCCGGGCGCACGGTGCCGACCTCGCACTGCTGCTCGCCGTCATGCTCGACCAGAACGCGCTCGTGTCGCTGATCGAGCGTGCCGTGTCGATCGGGCTGACTCCCCTCGTCGAGTGCCACACGGCGGCCGAGGTCGACCGCGCCGTGGTCGCCGGCGCCCGGCTGATCGGGATCAACGCCCGTGACCTGACCACGCTCGAGGTGGACATGAGCACCTTCGCCAAGCTCGCGCCCTACATCCCCGACGGCATCGTGACGGTGGCGGAGTCTGGGGTCCGCGGCCCGCGGGACGTCATCGGGTTGGCCCGCGCGGGAGCCGACGCCGTCCTGGTCGGGGAGAGCCTCGTCACGCGCGCCGAGCCGCGGACGGCGGTCGCCGACCTTGTGGCGGCCGGCGCCCACCCGGCGCTTCGCCAGGGCGGTCGCGGATGACCGCGGTCACGGGCGCGGCGCGGGCGATGCCGGACGCCCGCGGCCGGTTCGGCGACTACGGCGGCCGGTACGTGCCCGAGGCGCTGGTCGCCGCGCTCGACGAGCTGGACCGCGAGTACACGGCCGCGGCTGCCGACCCGGAGTTCACCGGTGAGCTGAGCCGGCTGCTGGTCAGCTATGCCGGCAGGCCTAGCCCGCTCACCGAGGCGCACCGGTTCGGCAGCGAGGCCGCGGCCGGTGCCCGGGTGCTGCTCAAGCGCGAGGACCTCAACCACACCGGATCGCACAAGATCAACACTGTCCTGGGCCAGGCGCTGCTTACGAAGCGCATG
>CAZMXH010000415.1:0-3381 GCA_964570165.1 uncultured Actinomycetes bacterium | reverse complement strand
ATGGGGGTGCACACTGCCCGTACGCCGCTTAATCTCATAGCTAGTGCGCACACTTCCGTACGCCGATCCAGGCGTCCCTGATACGCGCTCCCCGGTGAGGTACTTGACATGGGTCGCCGGGGAGCAACTTAGCGCTATAGCCGCCGGAACGGTGCTCGGCGTGATCTGGATGATGGCCCAGGCACTCTTGCCCTGGGCCATTGGTCACGGCATCGACGAGGTCGCGGACGGCGACACGCCCGGAGCATGGTGGTGGGCGGGAGTGATCGGGGCACTCGGGCTGATTCAGGCCGGCGCCGGCTCCGTCCGGCACCGGGCCGCGGTCGCCAACTGGCTGTACGCGGCGTTCCGGACCGTCCAGCTGATCAACCAGCACGCCGCCCGCACCGGTCCCGCTGTACCCAGGGCGATGCCTACGGGCGACGTGGTTGCAACGTCGTCGTCCGACGCGCATCACATCGGGCACGCGTTCGAGGTGTTCCCGCGCTTCGTGGGAGCGTTCGTGGCGTACCTCATCGTCTCCGTGATCGTCCTGAGCACGTCCATGGTGCTCGGGCTCATGGTTCTGGTGGGCGTGCCACTACTGGCGTTGGCGCTCACGCCGATCATCCGGCCGATCAGGGAACGCCAGCGGGCGCAGCGGGAGGCCCTCGGCAAGCTGACATCGCTCGGCGCCGACACCGTGGTGGGCCTGCGGGTGCTGCGCGGGATCGGCGGCGAGCGGGTCTTCCTCCGCCGATACGCGGAGCGCTCCGAGACCGTCCGCGCAGCCGGTGTGCGGCTGGCGGTGCTGTTCTCCATCCTGGATGCCACCCTGATCCTGCTGCCCGGCGTGTTCCTCGTGGTGATCACCTGGATCGGCTCTCGGCTGGTCATTGACGGGCAGCTGCAGGCCGGTGCTCTCGTCGCGCTGTACGGGTACGCGTTCTTCCTCCTCGTCCCGGTTCGCACGGCCGGCGAGTTCGCGTTCGTGGCGTCCCGTGCAGTGGTCGCCGCCCGCCGCGTGCTGCAGGTGCTGCGCGTCGAGCGCGATGTACCGACCACGCCAGACGGCGCGGGTAAGGACCGCCGCAGTGCGCACGGAGGTGGTCCGGGCCGCCTGGAGGACGAGGTCTCCGGCCTGACCATCACCCCTGGCGAGCTCACCATGCTGGTGTCCGCCGTGCCCGTGGAGGTCGCAACCCTGGCCGACCGGCTCGGGCGCCTCGTGCCGCAGGGCGGCGTCCTTCTCGACGGCGTTCGCCTCGAGGAACTGCCCCTTCGCGAGGTGCGGCGCCGCATCGTCGTGAGCGAACCGGAGCCCACCCTTTTCACGGGGACGCTCCGCGCGGCGCTCGACCCGACCGGTCGCCATGATGACGTACGCCTCATCGAGGCCATGGACACCGTCGCCGCCGCTGACGTCCTTGAGTCGGTGTGCGGCGGGCTGGACGGGCTGATCGACGAGCGCGCCCGCTCGCTGTCCGGCGGGCAGCGCCAGCGAGTCGGCCTGGCGAGAGCATTGATCAGAGATCCCGAGATCCTCGTCCTCGTCGAGCCCACCAGTGCGGTCGACGCGCATACGGAGGCGGCGATCGCGGGGAACCTGCGCGCGGCACGGGCGGGGCGCACCACCGTCGTCGTCACGGCGAGCCCGCTGATGCTGGCGCAGGCGGACACCGTGGTGTGGTTCGCCGGCGGCAAGGTCGTCGCAACCGGCAGGCACGAGGATCTGATGGCCGACGTCCCCTCCTACCGGCGCACCGTCACCCGTGGAGACGACGTACCCGCAGCCACGGGGCCCGCCGGGGAGCAGGACCGAGTATGAGCACCGACGACGCTGCCGACAGGCTCCCCGTTGCCACCCCCGCCGAGGTGCGGGCCGAGGCTCGCCTGCTGTTCCGCGGGCGCCGCGGCGCGGTCGTCCTCGCCGTCGCCGTGCACGTGCTCGCCGCGGCGGCCGGGCTCGCCGGACCGTTCCTCCTGGGACGCATCGTCGACGAGGTCATCGCCGGCACCACCATGTCGACCGTCAACGTGCTGGCCGGCACGCTCGCGGCGTTCATCGTCATGCAGGCCCTTCTGGTGCGGATCGCCGTCCAGCGCTCCCAGGTGATCGGCGAGCAGGTGTTCGCCGAGCTCCGGGAGACCTTCATGCACCGGGTGCTGGGGCTGCCGCTGTCGACCGTGGAGCGCGCCGGAACCGGCGACCTGATCGCCCGAACGACCGGCGACATCGACGCGCTGTCCCATACCGTGCGGTTTGCGGTCCCAGAGATCGTCGTGGCGCTCATCACCACCCTGCTCACCCTGACGGCGGCGGTGGTCGCCGGTCCGCTGGTCGCCGCGGGTGCTGTCGCGGGCTTGCCGCTGCTGTATGCCGGCACTCGCTGGTACCTGCGCCGGGCCCGCGCGGGCTACCTCTGGGAGCGGGCGGCGTACGCCCGGCTGGATGGCACGGTCACCGAGACCGTCGACGGCGCTCGTACCGTCGAGGCGCTCGATCTCGCCGACGCGCGGATCCAGCGGACCGAGGCCGATCTCGCCAACGCCTACGCGGCCGAGCGTCGCACCCTGTTCCTGCGCACCGTCTGGTTCCCCACGGCGGAGATGTCCTACGTGCTGCCGGTCGTCGGAACGCTGGCCTGGGGTGCCTGGCTCGCCTCCAACGGCCACGCCACCGTCGGCCAGGTCACCGCTGTCGTGATCTACATGGTGCAGATCGTCGACCCCGTCGACCGGCTGATCTCGTGGCTCGACGAGCTCCAGGTGGGCACGTCATCGCTGGCCCGCATCGTGGGGGTGGCGAAGGTGCCGCCCGACCGGTCAGCCACGGGGGAGGATCCGGACGGCGAGGACATCCGCGCCGCGCAGGTGCGGTACGCCTACCGCGACGGGTATGACGTGCTGCACGGCATATCGCTGGACCTGCAGCCAGGCGAGCGCCTGGCCATCGTCGGCCCGTCGGGCGCCGGCAAGTCGACGCTCGGCCGGCTGCTGGCCGGCATCCACCCGCCGCGGACGGGCCGGGTGGACGTCGGCCGGGTGCGGCTGGTCGACCTACCGCTCGAGCAGCTCCGTCGGGAGGTCGTCCTCGTCACCCAGGAGCAGCACGTGTTCGTCGGGACGCTGCGCGACAACCTGGCGCTGGCCGCACCCGACGCATCCGAGGAGGAGCTGCGTCAGGCCCTGGCCGCCGTCGACGCGCTGGACTGGGTCGATGCCCTTCCCGACGGGCTGGACACCGTCACTGGGTCGGGCGGCCACCCCATCAACCCGGGGCAGGCGCAGCAGCTCGCGCTCGCCCGGATCGTGCTGGCGGACCCGCACACCCTGGTCCGCGACCAGGCGACCACGCGGCGCGACCCCCGGGGATCCCCCCCCCGCCCGCGGTCGCGGGCC
>CAZMXH010000414.1:0-3404 GCA_964570165.1 uncultured Actinomycetes bacterium | reverse complement strand
CGTCCGTCACGACGTCAACCGGGATGTCCTGGGGCAGCACCGCCATACCCCCACAGCGAGCCACCGTCTCGGCCATCCGGCGTCCGGACACCGCCGTCATGTTCGCCACGACGATGGGGATAGTGGTGCCGCTGCGGTCAGTGGTACTCAGGTCCACGTCCAGCCGTGACATCACCTCGGACCGGCTGGGCACCAGGAACACGTCGCTGTAGGTGAGATCGTGGCTCGGGACCCGCTCGTGCAGGAAGCGCATCGTCACCTCTCCGCTTGGGTCGCGCCGACCATCAAGGATACGGTCCTTCGCCGCGGAGCGCGTCCCTCGGCGACCTTCACCACCGATTGCGGCGGCGAACCCGGGATCGCCGGAATCCAACCTGGCAGACTGGAACGGTGGCCGGGACCAAGACGCTCGTCGACGTCGAAGGCCGCCGGCTCGGTCTGGCGAACCTCGACAAGGTCCTCTATCCGGCGTCAGGCACCACCAAGGCCGAGGTGATCGACTACTACACCAGGATCGCGCCGGTCCTGCTGCCCCACCTCAAGGACCGTCCGCTCACCCGGAAGCGGTGGCCGGACGGCGTCACGGCGGACAGCTTCTTCGAGAAGAACGCCCCCCGTGGTACGCCCGAGTGGGTGCGAACCGTGACCCTGCCGTCGCCGGGCAGCAGCCGCGGCACCGAGGACGTCACGTACATCGTCTGCGACGACCTGCCGACGCTGGTCTGGCTGGCCAACCTGGCGGTGCTGGAGTTCCACGTCCCCCAATGGCGTGTCGCCGGGGACGAGCCGAAGAACCCGGACCGGCTGGTGCTCGACTTCGACCCGGGTCCGCCCGCCACGATCGTCGAGTGCTGTCAGGTCGCGCTCCTCGCCGCGGAGGTCCTCGCGGCGGACGGCCTGCTCGCCTATCCGAAGACGAGCGGCGGCAAGGGGCTGCAGGCCTACGTGCCCGTGACCGGCGACGAGCCTGCCGCGGAGGTTCACGGGTACGCCCGCCGGCTCGCCGAACGCCTCGAGAAGGAGCATCCGTCGCTTGTGGTGTCCAAGATGGACAAGCGCGTCCGGCGGGGGAAGGTCCTGATCGACTGGAGCCAGAACAGCCCCAGCAAGACCACGGTGGCGCCGTACTCGCTCCGTGGCGGGGAAACACCGCAGGTCTCCGCGCCTGTGACGTGGAACGAGGTCGAGGCGACCGCGCGCAACGGCGGACCGCTCACGTTCGGTCCTGCAGAGGTCCTCGCCCGGGTGGACTCCGACGGCGACCTGCTGGCCGACCTGCACACCGAAACGTTCTCCCTCCCCTGACACTCGGGGGACGGCCGGAAACCCGATCAGCAAGGTGATCAGGGGACTAACCAGCACCACATGATCCGAGTGGGTCACCTGATCGTCGGGGGCCCGCATGCTGAGATGCGATCAGATGACCTCACCCTGCTCGCTGCGGCGGCTGGCTCACCTGATCGCGGCAACAATGATGATCAGGTGACCGATCGCGCGCACCGTCACGACTCGCGCACTACATCGGATGGCGACTTGTCCAGCCGCAGCCCTCGCCAGGACGGGTGGCGCATCCGGCCGTCGCCCGTCCAGTGGGCGAAGCGGACCTCCCCCACCAGTTCGGGTCGCACCCACCGCGCGTGCCGTGCCTGCCGCGGGTCCACCGGCCTGGTGAACGGCGACTCCGGCTGCTCCAACTCACGCAGCCGCGCCGTCAGGGCGTTCAGCGCGTCTACGTCGAACCCGGTTCCGACGCTGCCCGCGTATGCCAGCGCCTGCCCACCGGGGATCGGCAGGCCTACCAGCAGGGCGCCGAACGTCGCGGCCCGCCCTCCGTCACCGACGGTGTAGCCGCCGATAACGGCCTCCTGGGTCCGGTAGTTCTTGACCTTGATCCACTCTGCCGACCGGCGACCGGGCCGGTACGGCGAGCCGAGCCGCTTGGCCACCACGCCCTCCAGCCCCATCCGCCGGCTCGCCTCGAGCACGTCTTCGCCTGGACCGCTGAACGCCGGCGAAAGCTGCCAGCGTGGCCCGGCGAGGTCAAGCTTCTCCAGCAACTCCCGCCGCTCGGCCAGCGACAGGCCGACGGTCGACGAACCGGCGAGCTCCAACAGGTCGAAGATCAGATATGTCACCGGTGCGGTCGTCGCCAGCGCCGCCGCACGCTCGCGGGACTGCACGTGCATCCGGGGAGCGAGGGCTCCGAAGTCGGTCCTGCCGTCCGGACCCAGCACAACGACCTCGCCGTCGAGCAACGGCCGCGCCGTCCCCACCGCGTCCGCGAGGCCGGCCAGCTCCGGATACGCCACCGTCATGTCGGCACCGGAGCGTCCTGTCAGGCGGACGCCCTCCGGGGAGACAGCCGCCATCACCCGGACGCCGTCCCACTTCATCTCGTACGACCACGTGCCGTCCTCGGCGGGCAGGTCGCCCGCCACCGCGAGCATCGGCTTCAGAGGTACAGTCCCGTCTGGCCGTCCTCGAGGCGTTCGGAGGCCACCGCGTGGAGGTCGCGCTCCCGGAGCAGCAGGTAGTGCTCGCCACGCACCTCGACCTCGGCCCGGTCCTCGGGGTCGAACAGCACACGGTCCCCGAGCTCGACCGTCCGCACATTGCTGCCCACCGCGACGACGCGGGCCCACGCCAGCCGCTTGCCCATGCTCGCCGTCGCCGGGATCACGATGCCCGCCGACGACCGCCGCTCGCTCTCCTCCCGGTCGAGGGACACCAGCAGCCGGTCGTGGAGCATACGGATCGGCAGCTTGTCGTCAGAACTCACGTGACGAGCGTACGGCCATCTCGCCCGCTGCAGGGAATCGGTCACCGGTGACCGCGGCTCCACCAGGCCAGCACTGCGACGCCGACCAGCCCGCCGATCAGCGCGCCGACGATTTCCGGGCGCGGCCGGCCGTCCTTCGTGAGCACCAGCCTGCCGGCGCGCCCGAGCCCCCGGCCAGCGAGTTGTCTTGGGTGCATGCGCCCGACCAGCTCGTCCACGTTGGCTGCCAACCGTGCGGTCACAGCGTCGAGCTCCCGCTCGATCTCGGCGGCACTGCGGTTGCTGTTGTCGGGCTTGGTGTCCGCAGAACCCGGCATGGGCTGCCGGGAGGACGGCAGCACCTTGCTTGTCTCCTCCAGATCCTTCGCGGCCACGTCTCAACCGTACCGATCAGAGCCGGGTTTCGCGTCCGGCTCGCACGGAATGGGGGTCGAATCCGTAGGGCAGCTCCAGCCGGTGCTCGCGCAGCAACCCCTCGTCTGCCAGCACCTCCCAGGTCGGCCCGTCGGCCGCGATCGCCCCGTCCGACATCAGCACTGACCGGTCGCACAGTTCCAGCGCGTACGGCAGGTCGTGCGTGACGACGAGCAGCGTGACCTCGAGCGAGCGCAGGATGTCGGCCAGC
>CAZMXH010000413.1:0-3410 GCA_964570165.1 uncultured Actinomycetes bacterium | reverse complement strand
CCGCCTGGCCGGGCTGCTGGCCCGGCACCGCAACAAGATCGGTAGCAGGTGGCGCAGACTGTCCGCCGGCCGGCAGGCGCTGCTGGTGCTGGCCCACCTGCGCAACGGCGACACCTACACCAGGCTCGCCCGCGGGTTCAGTGTCGGCGTGGCCACCGTATGGCGCTATGTGCGCGAGGCTGTCGACCTGCTCGCCGCGTGGGCGCCGTCGCTGACCGCAGCGCTGTGGCGGTTGGCCCACAACGGCCACCAGCTGGGCATCCTCGACGGGACCCTGATCTGGATCGACCGTGTCGGTGGGCACCTGGATCGGCTGTACTACTCCGGCAAACACCGCCGTCATGGGGTCAACCTGCAAGGGCTGATCGACCCTCGCCGTGGCGACCTGGTGTGGATCTCCGACGGCCTACCCGGCTCAACCCACGACCTGACCGCCGCGCGCACCCACGGCATCATCGCCGCCGCGGCACGCGCGCGGGTCGAACTGCTGGCTGACAAGGGCTACGCCAATTGCTGCGATCGAGGCAGCTGGGCGCTGGAGGGATGACTACGCACTTGGTAGACCTTCATTTATATGTCCTCTTTCACCGATACCATCACGTGATCTCAGGCGCACAACTCGACCATGGCAGGTCACAGATCAGCTGCGGGACGGGGCGCAGCTCACTAACGACTCCCTGAGGAACCTACTTTGTAGAGCTCGACGTCTTTCGCGTCCTGCTCTGCGATGACCGAATTCGTGAGCGTTCCGATCCCTTCAATGGCCACCTGGCAGATGTCTCCCGGATGGAGCCACAGCGGCGGCTGATGGGAGGCCCCGCCGCCACCGGGAGTCCCCGTCGCGATCACATCTCCGGGTCGCAGCTCGGTCCACTCGGAACAATATGCGATGAGTTCCGCGACACTGAAGATGATGTTGCCGAGCCGGGACTCTTGCACGGGAGCTCCGTTCAGGCGCGTAGTGATGCGAAGGTGGTCCAGATCGCCGACCTCGTCCGGAGTAACGATTGCGGGACCGAACGCGCCAGTACCCGGGAAGTTCTTACCCGGGGTGTACTGATGCGTATGCCACTGGTACTCGCGGACCGATGCGTCATTGAAGACCGAGTACCCAAAGACGAGATCGAGCGCATCGGACACGTCGACGTGCCGCCCGCGCCGGCCAATGACGACAGCGAGCTCACCTTCATAATCAAGTGTTGAACTTCGCCAGGGTGCGACAAGCGGCTCACCGTCAGCGACCAGTGTGTCGGCGAAGCGGGGGAGAACCACGGGATAGCGAGCCTTCTCGTGCCCCTTCTCTTCGCCATGGTCCCGATAATTGAGCTCAACACAGAGGATCTTCTCTGGCCAACAAATGGGCGGCAGCATCCGAACATCCCCAGTCCTAAAGCGGGGGGCGCCTGAGGTACCGGGAAGGCGGTCCAACCCTCCACGCATCAGGGCATCACGCAGTGTGGGGTAAGGGCTATTAGTTCCTAGGTCGACGGCGTAAGCCCCGTCAAGGATGCCCCACGTGGGACCATCACGGTGTTCGAATGAGATGAATCGCATGGTTGCGTCCTTTACGGGGCCTTGTCCAAGGATCGGGTTGCATGCCTACTACCGCAGGTCGGAGAAGTCTGTCGGGGTCAGGAAGGTGGAGGTGATGCTCATGGTTAGGGGGCCATTAGCCTCCGATTCGGTCCTGACCCTGACCCACTCGGGATCGGCCTTGAATGCCGCCCATGCCGTTTCGGGATCCTGCGTATGCCGGAGGAGGTAAACGAGCTTCTGCTCATCTTCGGTTGTCGTCCAGTAGCCGACGGGAAGAATGCCGTGCCGCCGGAACAGGGCATTAGTGTGCCTGCGAAAGCGGGTGAGCAATTCCGCCAATCGGCCCGGCGCCGCGACATACGTCCGGAGCTCGTACTGCATGTGGTAACCCTTCAGCTTGTATTTGGCGAGAAGCTCGGCGGTATGTGCACACATGCCGGCGGCGACACGCCGCGCCCGCACGCCAGCCGAGCACTGATCACGCTGTCGACCCTCCAGCTCTGCACCGCACGGTGGTGCCCAGGCTCTCTAACAGCGTGTCAAGTCGAGGACGACGACCTCGTGCATCCACGTTGACACACCGGCTAACGCCTGGGAAGGAACATCCCGATACGACCACCACGCGCCGAGCCTCAGGCACGCACGCCCTCCCCGGCTTCCGCCACGCCGCCGTCCACCCACACGAGGTCGTCCAGATCGCCGGGCACCTTGACGTAGAAGACTTCGGCGGTGGCACCGGACGTGTTCAGGATGCTGTGCACGATCCCGGGCAGGACGACGGCAGACTCGCCCGATCTGAGCGACCGGACAGTGCCACCGATGTTGAGCGTGATTGTGCTCCGCGTGCACACCAACACCTCGGTGACCCGGGTGTGCGAATGCGCCGGGAACGACTCACCTGGTGCGAATGTGGCGACACCAGCCGCGCCACCGGCCCCCACAAGCGGCCGGTTGGTGGCGGGTAGTACGACGTGCTCCTCGACCACGTACATACGCATCTGCGACATGAACTTCGCCGCGTCCTCGGCGGCGGCAGAGGCCACCTCGCTGGACCATGCGACGTCGAGGTCAGCCCGGCTCGCGAACGTGAGGTCGGAGAAGCCGTCGATGGTCGGTTCGGGTGCGGGCATGCTTCCCCGGCGCAGCGTGTCAACCACGTGATGCTGGGTGTATGACGTGAGGCGTGGGAAGGACGCCCCTATCGGGGCATGCTTTGTCCGCCAGTACTCGCGGAACTCCTCGACCGACATGCCGGCCTTGCGCGTGAGGACGGTGAGGGCACGGATACTCATAGTGGTTCCTACTTGTCGTTAGCCGTTCCGGCTGCGCGCTCGCTGCTGTCTTCCACGAAGTAGAGGGCGAGCATCGGACATGCGGCGACCGCCTGGCGCGCGGCATCCATCTTCTCGGGCGGTACCTGGCGACCGCGTTCGTCGATGGCGGTGAAGCCGTCCTCGTCCAGGGGAAAGAGCTCCTCATCTACTGCCGCGCAATTGCCGTGGGCGGCGCACCGATAGGGGATGGCAGCGATCGTGCTGGTAACACGAGACGTCTCAGGCATTGACAGCACCCTTCTTGAGAGCGTTCGCAACGAGAGGCGTATCTACTCCGAGCGGGCCTACTTCTTGGGCGCCCCCCGGATCGCCAAGGGGTTCCGAGCGCCCCGGCAACGGCTCAGTGAAGAACCGGGCGTTGTCCTCGATATGCTGCGCTTCTTCGGCGGGTACAGCGCGCGCAGGGAGGATCGCGCCGACCGGACAGGCCGGTTCACATGCTCCACAGTCGATACACTCGTTCGGATTGATGTAGAGCTTCCTCGATCCCTCATAGATACAGTCCACTGGACACTGCTCGATACACGAACGGTCCATGGT
>CAZMXH010000412.1:0-3419 GCA_964570165.1 uncultured Actinomycetes bacterium | reverse complement strand
GCGTGCTTACTGGTCACGGGTCGCGAGACGGAACAGTAGCTCTGTGAAGCGCACAGACATTGCATACTTGCCAGCACAAGTCTGGTAGCGGTCACGGTAGGCCTGGTTGAGGGCCTTGTCTTTGACGGTGATGTAAGGCGGGTTAGCGACAACGGCGTGGTAGGAGCCAGGCCGCAGGATGCCGGGGTATTGGTCGATGTCTTCCCATGCGTAACGGTGTTCATCGAGCGTCAATTCGTTGCCGATGACATCGGCGTGGGTCTGCCGTCCTCCTGATCCCCAGATCAGTGAGTCACCTGTGGCGATGTTCAGGCGGAATGCAGGCGCGTCCTGCGTGTCGAGACCTGTCCCTTGTGCAGCGCGGAGAGCGGCAACCGTGAGCCGGAACTTGGCGATCGCCGTCGCACCGGCGTTGACGTCGACGCCGTGCACGGAGTCCAGGGCCCGCTGCACCCGCTGCCGGACTTCCATGCCAGGGCGCTGGTCAGTCCAGGCGTTGAACAACCGGTGGAAGGCACCGAGTAGGAAGTGGCCGGAGCCGCAGGCGGGGTCGATCATCCGGAAGCCGTCCAGGCCGAATCGGTCCAGCGCCGGATCGAGTGTGAGGTCGAGGATGAACCCCTCGACGAACTCTGGTGTCTGCAGCAACGCGTACCGCTTGCGGGCGGCTTCGGACAGGTCCTGATAGAGGTCGCCGAGGAAGCGGGTGTCCCAGTTCGGTGAGTCGAACCGGTGGACCACGTTGCCTTCGTCGTCGCGGTCGCGGAAGAACTTCAACAGGTCCACGGCAGCGTCGGCGGAGACGTCCCACCACCACACGAAGTCGGTGTCCGGGAACAGCGACGACCCCGCGTGCGTACTCCGCAGCCAGGAGAACGCCTCGCGCAGCCAGCCGCGCTCGTTTTCCCGAGGGTTGGCCTGGATCCACGCCGCCTGCGCGTCCACGGCGCGGGCTAGGCCGTCGCCGTGGGCGTCGTTCAGCCCGGCGATCCACCGCCGGTCGGTGAGGTTGTTGTCCTCGCAGAACCGCACGAACACGCAGCCCAGCACCCACGACACCGCCGCCTGCGTGGCCTGCGCGTCCAGCCACGACGTCCACGGCTCCGCCGTCCGCTCGGTTCGCCGGGCGACGTCGTAGTCCGACCGCAGCCGCTCCGACAACTCCGGGAGCCGCTCGGCCTGCTCCCGGAGGTCGTCCTCCAACCGCCGAACCTGCTTCTGTAGGTCGCTGACCAACGATTCGGACACCACGGTCACGAAGCACTCCTAGATGTCTCAGCAAAGATGTTGTCGACCCACGAGCTGGACACGTGCAGGTAGCCGCTCGTGGTAGGTGCAGGTGAGCTGTCGAGCCGTGGCAGCTTGCCCTCCCCGGACGCGGGGACGAGCAGCCACCGGGCGGCCGGGCGCACAGTCGCCGGATCGGCGAGGGCTTCGAGTTCGCCCAGCCGGCCGTACCGGGCGAGCGGTTCTGCGTCGACCAGCAGCAGCGGCTCGGGGTCCTTCGCCAGCCGCTCCTCGACGGTCTGGCTGGCCTGGACGGCAAGCCGCCGGAGGTTGGTGGCGTCCCGCGATGAAGCGTCCGGGCGGTCCGCCCGGAGCACCAGCGACCACGGGATGTCGTGCTTCTCGGCGATCCGGCGTACCTCCGCCAGCAGCTCGGCAGCCACGTTGACCGGCGACACGTCGAACACCTCGCACAGCGCACGCCGGGCGTTGTCCAGGTGGGTCCGGTTCACGGTGAGGGTCAGGAAACCGTGCTGGGTCAGCGTCGAGCGCAGCCGCTCCTCGATGGCGTGGCGCCCCGCCGCAGAGTCGGCGTGCGCGCTCGTCCCCAGGCGGGTCGTCGTACCGGACAGGCCGGTGAAAGTCTGCGCCGTGCGCGGGACGTACTGGCCGTCGCTCGGGCGGATCGCCAGGTCGGCCGCCTCGACCAGGGCGTCGAGCTCTGGCGGATCCGGCAGGGGAGCGGCCAGCGGGTAGCGGGTGCGGACCCGTGCCTTGAGCTGGTCGGGCGTTAGCGACTGCCGGAGACCGGAGAAGGTGCCGGAGATCGCCGCCAGCGTTTTCGCCGCCTCCATACCGACCGGGTAGATCTCGCCGCGGGACGTCAACGCGGCCACCTCGGACGCTGCGACGGCGAGGCGGGGTAGCCGGTCGGCAGAGACTGGTTCCACCCCTGCAGGCAGTGGCACGTCGTTGAGCATCTCGGCGGTACGGGTCGCGGTCGGCAGTGGGTCCTCCCGGGCCAGCGCATCGGCCCTCCGTCCCAGCTCGATTGCGTAGTCGAGGAGGACGGAGGCCGGGACGACGTCCGGATCCTCGGGCTCCCGTGCGAGAAGGACCTTGTGGTGGGCGCGGCGCAGGTCAAGGCGCGCGTCGCCGCCGCGTTCGAGCTCCACCTCGACTGCCGCGCGCACTAGGCCGATGCCGGCATGCAGCCGGTCGTCACCGGCCAGCGCCGAGCCGCGGAGGCCGAGCAGGCGCAGCGCGACCTCCTCGGCGCTCGCTACGCCCGAAAGCTGCTCGACGAGCTCCACCACCTGGTCGCGGACCTCACCGAGAGCGGTGACGCTAGCCCAGTGCCGCTTCTCGTTAGCGGCGATCTGCGCGACCCTCCCGGCCGTGACACCGAGGCGCTGCGCGACACTGGTCTGGCTCGGCCAGCGAAGCGTGTCGGCGTCGTCCTCCGCGGGCAGGCCGAGCAGCATCCGGATGGCTGCGATGCGCGTCGCGTTGCGGCTGGTCTCGGCCGGTACTAGGGCCTCCAGCACGGCGTCGACGCTGGTGCCCTCCATCGGTTGCTCGAGCCCCGTGACCGCCGGTGCCTGCTGGCCGGGCGAGCCGAGCCGCTGGCGCCATCGCTTCGCTCGCCGCCGTACCTCGCGGCGAGTCGCGTCGGAACCGCCGGCGAGGCGGACGATCTCGTACGCTGGCCGGGCGATCAGGTCGCCGACGGTCGCGATGTCGAGGCGGGTGAGGGTGCTCACGGCGCGGGGCGTGAGCCCGGACTCGTGCAGCGGCGTGTCGAGCGTCGCGAGGTCGGCTAGCCGGTCGCGCTCGGTGAGGTTGAGCGGCTCTTCGGCGGCCTGCTCGGTGTCGGCCTTCGGCACGCTCGCGAAGATCGCCGCCCATTCGCGAGCCATCGCGTCGACGCTGTCGTGGCGCTTCTTGGGGTCGCGGGCCAGGGCGGTGGCGAAGAACTCCGCGAGCGGTTCGGCGATGTCGGGCTCGAAGAGGTCGAGGTCGAGGGTGACCTCGTCCTCGACGACGGCTGGGTTCGCGTCGCCGCCGTACGTTGGCAGGGTGCCGGTGGCCATCTCGTAGAGGGTGACCGCGGCGGCGTAGCGTTCGGCGGCGGCGTCCCAGCGAGGCCGGTGCGTCGGGTGGAAGAACGGGTCGAGGTACGGCGGCGTGCC
>CAZMXH010000411.1:0-3431 GCA_964570165.1 uncultured Actinomycetes bacterium | reverse complement strand
CGGGTAGACGTCGAAGAACGCGACCTCGGTCAACTCGCCGTCAGCGACGTTCCGGGTGTCGTAAACCCGTAGCCCGGACTTGTAGTTCGACTGATAGGCGTAGCGGTTCTTCTGGTACAGGTTGTGCTGCGTCGACTGCGCCGGGTTCTCGAAGAAGCCGATGTGCTCTGGCTCGACCAGGTCCGCCATGTCGAAGATGTCGACACCCTGCGGCGTTCGGCTCGTCGACTCGGTGTTGTGCAAGAAGATGCGGTGGCCGTCCAACAGCCAGCCCTGGTGGCTGAATCCGGAGTTCGGGTACGGCGTCAGTGAGACGGTCTCGGCGTTCGCCTTGTCGGTGACGTCGACGACACCCACAGTCTGTCCGCCACCGGTCGAGGTGAAGCAGAGCTCGCGGCCGCTGAAACGGGCGTCGGGGCCGTCGTAGATGACACAGTGCGCATCGTGGACCCGCGTGTCGTCATAGCAGCCCGCGAACGTCGGGTCGGTCGGATCGTTGATGTCGACGATGTGCATCCCCCTGCCGCACCCCTCGGCGTCACCGCGCTGGTCGACGGCGTAAGCGAAGCCGGAGTCCTCGTTGATGACGATGTTGTGCGCGGTGAGGAACCCGGTGTACAGCGCGTCCTCGTCCAGCATGTGCGGCGCGCCTGCGGGGTCGAGGCCGCGCAGCTTGGTGAGGTCCAGCACCTGCAGGCCGTGGTTGGGCGATTCCGCCACGATGAACGCGTGGTCGGCGTAGGTCTTGATGTCGCGCCAGATCAAGTTGGCCGTGGCACTGGTGGGCAACTCGGCCAGGTACACCGGACGCTTCGGGTCAGTGATGTCGACGATGGCCGTACCGTTCTCCTTGCCGGCCAGTACGTACTCCCGTTCGGTCTCCGGATCGGTCCAGCCCCAGACGTCACTGCCGCGTCCGGTGCCGACCTCCAAGCCGCCGCCGATCTCGTCGTTGGTGAAGGCGTAGAGCAGGTCGACGTTGTCGCACGGGAATGCGCCGGTCTCCAGGAGCTCGTGCCCGTCGAGCTCCGGAAGGTACGCCGTGCCGTTGACGCACGGGGCGAAGCGGTCCGGGTTCTGCGCGTTATCCGGTGTCCCTTGCCGCGCCTCCGCGCCCCTGCTCGAGTTCAACTGCTCAGCCTCGACTCCGGCTTTCGGATCGTCGGGCAGCTCCGGATCGTCGTGCGCAAGTGAGCTGCCCCCGACCATGGTGATGCAAGCCACGAGTGCCGTGACAAGAACCGATCGAGCCTTCATGGGACCTCCTCGGTCTCGGCGTTCACGTGATCCGGCAGAAACCCTTGTGAGGTCGCAGATCAGCGTGACCGTTGCGTCTCCTGCCCGGGCACGTTAATCGCGGATTCCCCCGTGCGACATCCGGCGAATGACGAGTCTTTCCAGAGCCGCATCCATCCGATGTCGAGGTTCTGTCGGCAGGTTTGGCCCGTCGCAGCGCCGATCTCCGCGGAATGGAGCGCGAGAAAGCGAGCCGGCAGCTCCGACAACCCACGCATCGACCACGGGCCGCCTGGCGTCCCCTTGACCTCCGAGTCAACCGATCTGGGCGAACGCCGCGTCGACCGTCTGCTCGAGCAGCAGGGCGACCGTCATCGGGCCCACCCCGCCGGGAACCGGCGCGACGGCGCTCGCCACCTTCCGGACCTCGTCGAGTCGGACGTCACCTGCCTCGGCGTTCGTGTAACCGGCGTCGACCACGACCGCGCCGGGGCTGATCCAGTCACCGCGCACCAGACCTGGCCGGCCCGTCGCCGCCACCACGATCTCGCCGGTACGGACGGACGACACCACGTCCGGGGCGTCCGGCTCGCAGAAGGTGACAGTGGCTCCCGCGTTGAGGAGCAGCATGCCGGCCGCCCGCCCGAGGGTCGGGTCTGTGCCCACAACGACGGCGCGCCGGCCGGCAGGTTCGATGTCGTACGCGGCGAGCAGCCGCATGATCCCCGCGGGCGTGCACACGGCGAATCCAGGCAGGCCCAGGACCGTGGCGGCGACCGACCGGCTCGTCATCCCGTCGACGTCCTTGCCTGGAGCGATCGCCTCGAACGCGGCTCGGTCGTCAACGTGGCCCGGTAGCGGGTACTGCAGGAAGAGTCCGTGTATCGACGGGTCGCCCGACAGCTTCGCCAGAGCCCCCACGAGCTCCTCCGTCGTCGTCGCCCCAGGTAGCTGCGTGTGGTGGTGCGCCAGGCCGCTTTCCTGGCAGCGTCGTCGCTTGAGCTCGATGTACCTCGCCGATGCCGCGTCGTCGCCCACGACGACCGTGCCCAGGGTCGGCCTCTCCCCCGTCGTCCGGTGAAACTGCTCCGCCCGCCGCGCGGTCGCCGCGAGGATGCCCCGCGCCACGTCGGTGCCGTCCATGACGCGGCACGATCCGTCCCGTGCCATCCTTCCTCCAGCCTCGCAGCTCCCGCCGGGTCAGCATAGGACGGGTGACACGCCCACCGACTATCCGCCAAGGTGCGAGTGGCGCAGTTCGTCCATGAACTCTTGCCAGAGCGCGGGGCCGCCTTGCTCGAGTAGCTCGGCGCCAGCGCGCAGCTCGGGGCTCGTGGGCCGGTGGCGATATCCCCAGCTGCCGAGTTGCGCGAACACGGGGACGAGTTGGATCGCAGCCTCGGTCAGGCTGTAGCGCGCCCGCTGGCCGGGTCGCGCGTCCTCGCGGGTGAGCAATCCCGCAGCGACAAGTCGCTTGAGCCGGTCGGCGAGAATGTTCGAGGCGATTCCCTCGAGTGAGCCGGCGTGCAGCTCTCGGAAGTAGCGCTTGCCTCCGAACATGAGGTCGCGGAGGACGAGCAGGCTCCAGCGATCGCCGAACACTTCGACCGCCGCGTTGATCGGGCACCCCGACCGCGGCTCGTACGCGTCGCCCATAGTGCTTGCAAACTACCACCGGAGGGACTACCGTCTCGACGAGCGATTGCAAACTACAAGCGGAAGGAGCCGCCCGTGCTGAGGCAGGTCGCGGAGGGTGTGCTGATCCACCAGAGCGAGTTGCTCCAGAACAACGCCGTCGTCGTGCACGGTCGGGCCGGCGTGTTGCTCATCGACCCCGGGATACGGGGCGATGAAATGACCTGCCTCGCGAAGGACCTTCGCGAGTTGGGCCAGCCCGTTGCGGCAGGCTTTGCGACGCATCCTGATTGGGATCACGTGCTCTGGCATGCCGAACTCGGCGACGCGCCCCGTTACGGTACAGCCCGTTGCGCGGCCTATCTGCGAGATCTGCTGTCGGATCCGGGTTGGAGGGCCCGCGTCGCCGAGGGGCTGCCACCGGAAATCGCCGAGGAGGTACCGCTGGACCTGTTCGGCCTCGTGACCGGTCTGCCCGCCGAGACGGCACGGATCCCGTGGGATGGCCCTCACGTCCGCATCATCGAGCATCAGGCGCATGCCCCAGGCCATGCGGCGCT
>CAZMXH010000410.1:0-3446 GCA_964570165.1 uncultured Actinomycetes bacterium | reverse complement strand
CCGATTCGCAGCGGAGTAGGTGATGCCAGCGGCGGCGGCGCCAGTTCGCCGTGCCGTGCTCTGGCGCGCTCACCCGGTGACGCCGAAGAACGCAGGCGGGCTCCGGAGCGCTGGGCGGCAAGGCGGAGCCGGGACCACAGAAGGGTTGTCGCTCGCCGCACGCGAGCGCCACCCATGCGCCGTCCACCGGGCACGCGAGGGCGCGGGGGAGGAGGCACGGTGGCAAGCGTTCGCATGGCTGACCCAGGCGTGGCTCGGCAGGCTGGATCGCTTCCCGTCCGTGTCAGCACCATGTCTGACCTTCCCGCCGCGCTGGGACGGCTGGCCCGTCTGGTCGCCATCGCCGATCATCTCGAGCCGAAGACGGTGGGGCGGCTGGCCGCCGTACACGCCCGTACCTTGCTCACCCTGGCTGACGTCATCGCCCGGCGCGACGCCGTGCCCGGCACCGCAGCTCCCGCGCTGCTCGGGGCCGCGGGCGAGCTGCGTGCCCACGCGTCCACCCTGGCCGTGGTCCAGGCGGCGACACGGGCCTGGCGGTCCGGCGCACCCGATGACCAACGCCCCGCCCGGCAGCTGCGGCAGATCCGCCGCCAGCTCGGGCATGACCGAGCCCGCCTGCTCGGTTCGCCGACCGATTCCGACCTTCGGGTGGTGATCGCCTCGCTGCATCCGGCGGTCCGGCTGGCCCCCGCGATCCGCCATGCGGTCACCCGCCACCTCCAGACCGGATCCTGGCAGGAACTACCACCGAGCAGGTCCCGCCGCCCCTCGCCGGCAGACGTGCTCGTCGCAACACGGACTGCGAGCGAGTCGGCGGCCCGCCTGGCCGTGTGGCTGCCCAAGCCCCTGCCGTTCGGCACCGCCGGCCGCCGCCGGACGTACTGGACCGGCGGCGCTCGCCCGCGAGTCGCCGCACCGTCCGCCCGTGGCCGGCCACCAGACAGCTCGCACGATAACGGGAGGACCAGATGACCAGACCGGCATCGCCAGCAGCGGCCAGTGACCTGACCGACGTCCGCACAGTCGCGGACGCGGTCGCGTGGCTGGACCAGCGAGCCACCGCGTATACGGCCGAGGCAGAGCACGAGCCGTCGCCGGACAAAGCGCGCGGCCTGCGTCTGGCCGGGTCGACGTTGGAGGTCGTAGCGGAGGTCAGCCGGTGGTGGCGGGACGACGTGATCGCCGCCGAGGGCCTGACCAGCCTGGCGCGTGGCTATCCCAGCGCGGAGATCGCCGAGCTGCCTCCCAAGATGCGCTACTACCAGCTGGCGTGCGAGCTGATCGGCGAGTCCTTGGGTCAGGTCGCAGCCCAGCTCACCCGCGCCACCGCGCCACAGCGGGCGAAGCGCGCAGCGGTCGAGGCATCCCAGCGGCCCGCCGTACAAGGACGAAACCTGTGAACAACTCCGCCGTCCGCCCGGGTTATCCACAACTCTCGTGTACGGCGTTGACTCCGCCCACCACGGCGGGAGGAGCGTGTGCGGCATGAGTATCGAGATTCGCACCCAGCCCATCCCGGAGTACATCGCTGAGGCCTGCGCCCAGCTGTCAGCGGCCGAACGCTACACCGGCGAGCCGGTGGAGGTACGGCTACTGGAACGGCTGGCCGCTGGGGACGTGCTGAACGTCCTGTTGGACGTGCACCCGCCGTACCCGCCGATCGACTGCACCCGGTCGCCGGTGCCGCTGTCCGAGGCCGGCCCCGCCGTGGTCCGCGCGCTGCAGGCGGCGATCGAGGCCGGCGGGCCGGTGGAGCAGACGCTGCGCGTCGGGCGGGCGCTGAGGCTGCTGCGGCAGGCGGTGCGGTGAGTAGGTACGACGCCGACCTGGAGCGGCTGGCCATCCAGCTGGCGCGGATGGCCGCCGATCCCGCCGGTGTGGCTGCGGTCACCGACACGGCGACGGTGAACCGTGCCCGCCTTGCTGTGCGCCGGTGGTGCCGGACCGTGCTGGATGACGTCGTACCCGCCCAACAGGCCGACGTGGCGAAGCAGCCCGGCCTGGCCGATCTAGGGCGACACCCCGTAGGTGTTTTGCAGGTGCTGCTCGGCCACGACCCTCAACCCTTGGAACGCCAGGAGCCGCCGTCCCCGCAGGTAGGGGAGGCAGCCGGCGAGCAGTGGCGGCGTCTCGCACACGCGGTGGAGGTGGTCGCCCACGAGTGGTCCAACGCAGATCCGGCCTCTCGGCCGACGGGGGAGCGGGCGTGGGCCACGGTGGCTGACGTCTCTGCTGTTGCCGAGGCGGCTGCGCTGCTGGACCGCGATCTCGCTGCCCGGCACTCGGGCACCCAGAGACCGAGTGCCCGGGACTGTTGGGAGGTCGCCGTCGCGGCCGAGCAGGTGCGGCAGCTCGCCGTCACCGGTCCGCTGCTGTCCGCGCCGCCGTTGCGGCCGGCTTCGCGTCGGCTCAAACCGGTCCGCGCCCGCAGCATCGACACCCTGCCACCGGCGTTGGCCAACCTCGCCGCCCTCGTCGCCGGCGCGCGCAGCCTCAGCCCCGGCACGGTCGGAGCGCTGGCCGCCACCCACGCCCGGACGGTGCACACCCTTGCCGGCGCGCTTGCAGCGACCGGGCTCCCGTCCCAGCGGGCCGTACGCAAACAACTGGCCACGGCGCTGCACAAGCACGCCGACATGCTGGTCAATGTCCAGGCTGCGGGCCGTCGGCTGCAGTCGCTGGACGCGGATGACCCTCGACCAGCCCTGCAGATGCAGGAAATCCGCACCGGCCTTCGTCAACTCGGTGCTTCCGGCACCGCGCGGGCAGCGTTCCGGAACGATCAGCCATCGCTGCTGGCCGCGCTCGCAGCGGGTCTGGAACTCGCTCCCGCGGTCGCGGCGAGCGTCTATGCGCACATCCAATCGGGCCGCTGGCTGCAGCCGCGCGCCAGCGCAAGGCTCGGCTGGGAACAGGTCGCTCCCGATGCGCCGATCGCCGAGGCGGCCATGCTCGTACAAGGGCAGGCACATACGCTCGCCAGGCAGGTGCCGCGGCCCGGCCCGTCCCGGTCGCCACATCGGTCACCACACGAGCTCCTGACACCACGGCTGCTGCGCCCGGACCGCCAGCGCGGGCCCGATTCCACTGCGGCGCACACACCGACTCTCGGCGACGCTGCGGGCGGTCCGTGAACCTGAGCGAGACGATGGACCAGCAGAGCCTGTTCACGGTCGACGACGGCGAGGCGGTGGTACCGGATGGAGACGTTGGAGGAGATCCGCGCCGAGGTGGCCCGGATCTACCGAGACCACCTGCCGGCCCGGCTGGCCGGGATGAGCCCGACCGAGCAGGAGGCGATGTTCGACCGGATCGCGGAGTCGGTGCTGGACGAGGTGGACCAGCTGGCCCCGGAGATGCGAGCGGCAGCCATCCGCGAGGAGACGGCCAGGCTGGGCCAGCATCCGGACTATCAAGCCACGGTGGCGATCGGCCGCACCGCC
>CAZMXH010000409.1:0-3453 GCA_964570165.1 uncultured Actinomycetes bacterium | reverse complement strand
GCTGGCCCTCGGCGAAGATGGTGTCGAACGCCAGGCTGGACTTGCCGGAGCCGGAGATGCCGGTGAATACGATCAAGCTGTCCCGAGGCAGCTCGAGCGAGACGTCCTTGAGGTTGTGCTCGCGAGCCCCCTTGATAACCAGGCTATGGGCGGGATCCGTGGCCATGGGCTCCTCTGTCCTAGCGTGCACACTCGGCATGGTAGGCCGCGCGCCTGACAATGCTGTCGTTCGCTGGGCGGTCGGGCTATGTTCGGGAGCATGCCCGACACCCCTGACAAGTTTGCCGCAAGCCAGCACGATGCCGAGACTGTCGGCCCGGTCTCGGCCGCGACCGAGCGGTTGCTGGCGACGACCGAGCGACTGGACACCGATGCGCTCCGCGAACCCAGCCTCTGCCCAGGCTGGACGCGCGGCCATGTGCTGACCCACGTCGCGCGCAACGCCGACGCCCTGACCAACCTGCTGACCTGGGCCAGCACTGGGGAGGAGCGACCGATGTACCCGTCGGTCGAGGTGCGTAACGCCGACATCGAGCAAGGCGCGTACCGCGATCACGAGGAGTTGCTCGTCGATCTGCGCGAGTCCGCGGAGCGGTTCTCCACTGCGATTGCGAGGGTGCCGGAGGAAGCCTGGGAGCGCCAGGTGCGGACGGGCCCCGCCGCCAGCGGGCGCGCCATCCCCGCGCGGCGCGTGGTCTGGGTGCGGTTCAAGGAGGTTGAGATCCACCACGTCGATCTCAACGTGGGTTACACGAGCCGCGACTGGCCCGCCCAGTTCGTGGCGCGCGCCTTGAGCGAGGCGCTGCGCGCGGCTGGGCGCCGCGAGGAGGTCCCACCGTTCACCGCGGTCGTGGACGGGAGGCGGGAGCAGATCGGCGGCGGTGGCTCGGTGGCGGTGCAAGGGTCGCCGCCGGCGATGCTCGCCTGGCTCACGGGGAGGTCCTCCGGTGCCGACCTCCGCGTCGAGCCGGCCGGAGAGCTGCCGGCCATCCCCGCCGGTGCGTGGCTGTGAGCGAGTACGACGGCAAGGTCGTCCCCGGTGGTCCACCCGCGGTCCGCGAGCTCGCGCGGCTAACGATCACCAAGGTGTCGGTCGGCCCGATGGACAACAACGCGTACCTGCTGCGCTGCCGGACCACCGGCGAGGAGGTGCTCATCGACGCCGCGGACGAGCCGGACCGCATCCTCGCGCTCCGCGGCACCGGCCCGCTCACGCAGGTAGTGACCACGCACCGGCATCGCGACCACTGGCAGGCGCTCAGAGCGGTCGTCGACGCCACCGGTGCCATCACGGTCGCTCACGAGGACGACGCGCCGGCGATCGACGTGGCGACTGACCGGCCGGTGGTTGACGGCGACCGTGTCTCAGTCGGCAGCTGCGAGCTGGAGGTCATCCACCTCGTCGGCCATACACCGGGCAGCATCGCCCTGCTCTACGACGACCCGACGGGCATTCCGCACCTGTGGACCGGCGACTCGCTGTTCCCCGGAGGGGTGGGCAACACCTTCGGCAGCCGCGAGAACTTCGAGCGGCTGATCGGCGACGTCGAGCGCAAGCTGTTCGACCGGCTGCCGGACGAGACGTGGGTCTACCCAGGCCACGGCAACGACACCACGCTCGGCGTTGAACGTCCGCAGCTCCCGGAGTGGCACGCCCGCGGCTGGTGAGGCCGGCGCCCTCGCGGCGGAACGTCGCCCCGCCTCGCACGTGAATCTCGCACGTGAATACCGAGTCCGCTTCTCGATATCCGATCCGTCGCTACTCACGGGTAGCAACCGACTTGGCGACGGACCCGGTATTGAGGTGCGGTTCCGTGAGTGCAAGCAGGCGCTCCACGTAGCGGCACGCTACTGGCCGTCCGCCTCGGAGCGACGTTGCTGGGAAACTTCGCCGCGCCGCCCGTCCCGGCGGCTCTTCAGCAGGCTGGCCACCGTCGTCACGGCGAGCGTGCCGGCGATGAACAGGAGCGAGACCGTGATCGGTACCTCTGGGACCTCGTGCAGCGGCTCGCCATCGTTGACGAACCACAGGCTGTTCTCGCGGAGCGCGTGCAGCACCAGCTTCACCCCGATGAACCCCAGGATCACCGCGAGCCCTGCCGACAGGAAGACCAGCCGGTTCAGCAGGCCGCCGAGCAGGAAGTACAGCTGGCGCAGCCCCATCAGCGCGAACACGTTCGCGGTAAAGACGATGAACCCTACCTGCGTAAGACCGAAGATCGCCGGAATCGAGTCCACGGCGAACAGCACGTCGGCGGACGCGATCGCCACGAACACGATCACCATCGGGGTGAACAGCCGCCGCCCGTCGACGGTCGTCCGCAGCTTGATCCCGTCGTAGTCCTGGCTCATCGGGAGCATCTGGCGCGCCCGCCGGATGATCGCGTTCTCGTACGCCTCCTCGTACTCCTGGCCCTCCACCTGCTGCTTGGCCAGCGTCCACGCGGTGTAAAGGAGGAACAGCCCGAAGACGTAGAAGACCCAGGAGAAGGCGTTGATCGCCACCACGCCGATCACGATGAAGATGCCGCGCAGGAGGATCGCGAGCAAGATGCCGAACATCAGCACCGACTGCTGGTACCGCCGCGGGACGCGGAACTGCGCCATGATGACGACGAAGACGAACAGGTTGTCGACGCTGAGGCTGTACTCGGTCAGCCACCCCGCGTAGAACTCACCCCCTCGCTCGGGCCCGGCGACTACGACCAGCAGCCCTCCGAACAGCAGGGCCAGTGTCACGTAGAACGTCACCCATGCACTGGCTTCCGTGATGGACGGCTCGTGCGGGCGACGGGTGACGATGAGCAGGTCTGCGACGAGCAGCAGGCTCAGTCCGACGAACGTGCCAATTTCGAACCAGACGGGCAAATCCGGCACCAGTTGAGTCCTCTCCGGTCAGCCTCGATGCACCCGTGCGGATGCACCGGAACCGGAGGTCTCTCCCGCCCGAACCGGACCAGCCTCTCCGGGCGCCAGCCGTGATGACGGAGAGGCCGCGAAGGAATACTCCCCTCCACGTACCCGGCCATCCTCTCACGACATCGGCGCACCCAGTGAACCGCCGGCACCGTGTCGTCGCTCACAGCCCGCGGCAGGGTGGCCGCTGATCAGCGCACTCCCGCCTCGGGCCTGCCGCGCAGCTCCCGCGTCCGCTCGGCGAGCTCGGCTCGGAGCCGGGCCGCCAGCTCGAACTGCAGCTCCCCGGCGGCAGTGTGCACCTGATCGGTGAGCTGCTGGATCAGCTGCGCGAGATCGGCCGCCGGCATGCCGGCGAGCTCGGCGGCGTGGCGCCCGACGTCCGAGGTGCTCTTCATGGACGGGACAGGCGCCTTTCCCCGGCTCACAGCACGGCCCGAGCCACCGATCAGCGCATCGGTGTCGGCGTCCTCGCGCGCCAGCAGTTCGGTGATGTCGCCGATCCGCTTGCGCAGCGGCGTGGGGTCGATGCCGTGC
>CAZMXH010000408.1:0-3476 GCA_964570165.1 uncultured Actinomycetes bacterium | reverse complement strand
GGTGCTGCGGACGGGCGCCAAGGTCCGTCTTCGCGAAGCCTGGGGCTCCAGCAGGTAGCCTCGCGCGGAAGGCGTCCAGCGGCCAAGCGATCAGGTGAGCAACCATGCTTCCCATGGTCGAGTTTCTCACCTGATCGCGTCTCAATATGTGGACCCCTGACGATCAGGTGACTCGGCCGCGTCCTGAAGTGCGGGTTGCTCACCTGATCGTTCCGCACGGGGGCGGCGCAGCCCTCCGATCAGGTCTCCAGCCCCAGATCAGGTCTCCTCGGGGACCATCAGGATGGCGCCGGCCGGGCACTCGGCGGCACAGATGCCGCAGCCCTTGCAGTAGTCGAGGTCGATCGTGTAACGCTCCCCGGGCCCATGCTTGATGATCGCGTTGTCCGGGCACATGCCGTAGCAGTTGTCGCACTCGAAGCAGTTGCCGCAGGACATGCAGCGGCGTGCCTCCGCGAGCGCGGACCGCTCGTCCAGGCCTCGGACGACCTCGTCGAACGTCCGGACGCGGCGCTCAGGGTCGAGCCGGCGCCGCTCCGCGCCCTCCGCCTCCGGGTAGTACCAGGTGTTGAGCACGTCGAAGGTGGCCAGTTCGGGACGCGGCGGCCGCTCGTACCGGTCACCCCGCAGCCAGGCGTCGATGTTGCGGGCAGCGCGCTTACCGTGCCCGACGGCCGTGGTGACGGTCCGCTCGGCGGGCACCATGTCGCCGCCGGCGAAGATGCCGGGGTGCCCGGTCATCATGTCCGGACCGACCTGGATCACGCCGTCCTCGACCTCGATGCCGCTCACGCCGTCCACCAGGGAACGGTCGACGTCCTGGCCAATCGCCAGCACGACGGCGTCCGCGTCCAGTTGCTCGAACTCGCCGGTCGGCCGGGGGAAGCCGGTCTCGTCCAGTTCCATCCGTTCAACGGTGATCTTGCCGGCGCCGGCCTCAGCGATCGTGGACAGCCACCGCAGCTGGATGCCCTCCTCCTCGGCCTCGATCACCTCGACCTCGTGGGCAGGCATCCGGTCGCGCGTGCGGCGGTAGACGATCAACGCGTCCGTCACGCCGAGCCGGCGGGCGGTGCGTGCGGCGTCGATCGCGGTGTTGCCGCCGCCGTAGACCACGACCCGGCGGCCGAGCTGCGGGGGAGACCCCGCCGCGGTGTCGTGCAGCAGGCCCAGCGCGTCCAGGATCCGGGCCGACTCGCCGGCGGGGATGTACGCCCGCTTGCTCAGCTGGGCGCCGATCGCCAGGAACACCGCGTCGAAGCCCTCCCTCTTGAGCGCGGCGGTCAGGTCGGTGACCGGCGTGCCGAGCTCCAGCCGCACGCCCATCGCGGCGATGCGGTCGATCTCGGCGTCGAGCACATCGCGCGGCAGCCGGTATGCGGGGATCCCGTGCCGCATCATGCCGCCGGGCTTCTCCTCGGCATCCCGCACGACAACGTCGTGCCCGCGTAGCCGCAGCTGGTACGCAGCCGACAGCCCGGACGGGCCGGCGCCGACGACGAGGACCCGCTTGCCGGACGGCGGCGCGGTAACCGGCACCGTCCAGCCGTGCCGGATGGCCTCGTCGCCGAGGAACTGCTCGACCGCGTTGATGCCGACCTCCTGGTCGAGCTGCGCGCGGTTGCAGGCGGTCTGGCACGGGTGGTAGCAGACCCGGCCCATGATGGCGGGGAACGGGTTGTCGGCCATCAGCTGGCGCCACGCCCGCTCGTAGTCTCGCTCCTGGACGTAGTGCATCCAGCCCTGGACGTTCTCCCCGGCTGGGCAGGCGTCATTGCATGGCGGCATCAGGTCCCGGTACACGGGGCGCTCGGTCCGCCACGCGCCCGTCTTGTTGGCGAGGCTGGACCCGACGTCCAGCACGATGGCGAACGGTCGGTCGGTCATGACTCACCCTCCAGGAGTCCAAACCGACGGATGTTGGCGTCGGCGATGGCCTGGATCCGCTCGACCAGATCCGGCCGGGGTTCCGGGCCGAACATGTGCGCGTACCGGCCCTGCAGCTTGAGGTACTCCTCCACGGGCACGCGGTGGCGGATCGGGGTGACGCCCGTGACCTCCCCGTGCTCGGCTTCGAACAGCGGGAACAGGCCGGACTGCGTGGCCAGCCGGGCCAGCCGGATGGTGTCCTCTGTGGCGCTGGCCCAGCCCAGCGGGCAGGGGACGAGCACGTGCAGGTAGCGAGCACCGTGCAGCTCCATGGCCCGGAACACCTTGCGCTCGAGGTCACGCAGGTCTGCGACCGTGGCCGTCGCGACGTACGGCACGCCGTGTGCCATCGCGATACGCGGGACGTCCTTGCCCTGCCCGAACGGGTTGCCCGGCTCCGGCCCGACGGCCTGGGTGGTCATGGTGCGCGCACCCGGCGGGGTGGCTCCCGACCGCTGGACGCCGGTGTTCATGTAGGCCTGGTTGTCGTACGTGACGACGAGCACGTCGTCGTTGCGCTCGAACGTGCCGGACAGCGTGCCGAAGCCGATGTCGACCATCCCGCCGTCGCCGCCCTGGGCGAGCACGCGCACGTCGCCGCGGCCCTTCACCCGCAGCGCGGCGGCGACGCCGGTCGCCACCGCCGGCGCGTTGCCGAACACCGAGTGCAGCCACGGCACCTGCCACGCGGTCTCCGGGTACGGCGTCGAGAACACCTCGAGGCAGCCGGTGGCGTTGACGGTGACCAGCCGGCCGCCGGTCGCGGCGATCGCGGCGTCCACGACGTACCGCGCGCCCAGCGCCTCGCCGCAGCCCTGGCATGCCCGGTGGCCCGAGGTGAGAGAGTTGGGCCGGTGTCGGCTGGCCTGGACCGTCCGCCGCTCGGGGTCCAGGAGCCGGTTGCCTACGGCCAGCGTGCCGGTCTGCATGGTCCCGTTCTGCGTCATGGCATGCTCCCGCTGAGTTCCCGCTCGATGAGGTCGCGGCGCAGGTCGAGGAACGTCGAGGGCGCCAGCCTCCCGGCCGCCGCGGCGTCGAGCATGTGTCGCAGCGACGCCTTCGTGACCGGACGGCCGCCCAGTCCCGCTACGACGGTGTGCACGGGTATGGGCAGGCCGTCAAGGGCAGTGCGGACGTCCGCGGAGACGATCCCGCCGGCGCCCGGCGCCAGCGCCCGTTCCAGGACGACCACCCGCTTCGCCGCCTGCAGCGCGTCACGGACGGCGTCGTACGGGAACGGCCGGAACGAGCGGACGGCCAGCACCCCGGCGGGGACGCCGTCGGCCCGCAACTCGTCCACCGTCTCTTCGAGGGTGCCGATCACAGAGCCGAGCGCCACCACGACGACCTCGGCGTCCTCGTGCCGGTAGGCGCGGATGAGACCGCCGCTGAGCCGGCCGAACGCGTCCGCGAACGCGGTGGCCACGGCGGGGATGACGGTCCGCGCCAGCCGGTGCCGACGGTCGGCGAGGTAGCGCACCTCGGTGAACGCCTCGGGGCCCACCAGCGCGCCGATCGACGAAGGGTCAGCGGGGTCGAGCAGCCGG
>CAZMXH010000407.1:0-3479 GCA_964570165.1 uncultured Actinomycetes bacterium | reverse complement strand
GCGCCCCCGACTGACCGGAGCGGGCGCGCACCGGGGCCGCCCAGCGGACTATGGTCGGTCTGCATGGGCACTCCGCTCCACGTCGTCTGGGACGATGAGCTGATCAAGTACGACTTCGGCCAGGGCCATCCGCTGAACCCGGTGCGCCTGGACCTGACCATCCGGTTGGCTCGCGCCCTCGGCGTGCTCGGTGGGCCGGGCGTGCGCGTGGTGCCACCCTCGACGGCAGATTCCGCGCTGTTGACCACGATCCACACTCCGGACTACATCGATGCCGTCCGGCAGGCCTCCGCCGCGCCGGACACGCTCGACCTGGCACATGGCCTCGGGACGGCGGACAACCCCTGCTTCCTGGGCATGCACGAGGCCAGCGCGCGCATCGTCGGCGGCTCGGTCGACGCGGCATACGCCGTCTGGGAGGGACGCGCCGACCACGGCATCAACATCGCGGGCGGGCTGCATCATGCCATGGCGGGCAACGCGTCCGGGTTCTGCGTCTACAACGACCCGGCGATAGCGATCCGGCAGTTGCTCGACGCCGGCGCGGAGAAGGTCGCCTATGTCGACGTGGACGTGCACCACGGGGACGGCGTCCAGGCCGCGTTCTACAGCGACCCGCGCGTGCTCACGATCAGCCTGCACGAGTCGCCACAGACGCTGTTCCCTGGCACCGGGTTCCCGGACGAGACGGGTATCGACGGCACCGCGGTGAACGTCGCCCTGCCGCCTGGAACGGGCGATGCCGGGTGGCTGCGCGCGTTCCATGCGATCGTCCCCCCACTGCTACGCGAGTGGCAGCCGCAGATCCTCGTCACGCAGCACGGCTGCGACTCCCACGTCGACGATCCCCTCGCGCACCTTGCCCTCACCCTGGACGGGCAGCGGGCCTCGTACGCCGCGCTGCACGCGCTGGCTCACGAACTGTGCGCCGGACGGTGGGTGGCGACCGGGGGCGGCGGCTACATGCTGTACGAGGTCGTCCCCCGGGCGTGGACCCATCTGCTCGCGGAGGCGGCACACGACCCCGTCAGCCCCGAGACCGAGACACCCGCCCCGTGGCGCGATCACGTCGAGACCCGGCTAGGCCACCCGGCGCCGTCCCGGATGACCGACGGCGGCACCGCCGAGTTCGACGACTGGAGTGCCGGCTACAACCCGGCCGACTCGCTGGACCGCGCCGTCATGGCGACCCGGCAGGCCGTCTTTCCCCACCACGGTCTCGATCCAAACTGGTGATCTCTCTTTCCCAGGAGTCACTTCCGCCACTACGATGCCATCAGCCGGGTAAACCGGACCGGCACGGAGGGTCGGGCGATGAACGGACAGCAGGACGCGCCACTCGGTGAGATGAGGTTTCTCACCGTCGCCGAAGTGGCCGAGGCGATGCGAGTGTCGAAGATGACCGTCTACCGCCTGGTCCACGCCGGAACGCTGCCGGCCGTGCAAGTGGGCCGGTCGTTCCGGATACCGGAGCAAGCCGTACACGACTACCTGCGGGAGTCCTACGTCCACGGTTATCAGGCCGGGTGACAGGAGCACCACGCCCCGACCAGGTACGCTAATGGTCGATCCGCGCGGGCGTGAGGCTTGCGCAGGAAGCGCTCGTGGGCCGTCCTGCCCACCGAGCATGGACGGTACCTACGACACGAGTGAGGTTGCCCTGTGGGCTCTGTGGTCAAGAAGCGGCGGAAGCGGATGTCCAAGAAGAAGCACCGCAAGCTCCTGCGCCGAACGCGGGTGCAGCGCCGTCGCCTTGGCAAGTAGCCGCTGACCGCCGCTTGCTACCCTGATCGAGGGGGTGCAGCACATGTCCCGGGTCGTGCTGGTGACGGGCGTCGCCCGCTACCTGGGAGCGCGGTTCGCGCGGCAGTTGGCCGCTGACCCGGCGGTAGACCGAGTCGTCGGGATCGACGTAATTTCGCCGGAGTTCGACCTCGGCGAGTGCGAGTTCATGCTGGCGGACATCCGGCACCCCGGTGTCGCGGACGTGATCAGCAATTTCGATGTCGATACCGTCGTCCATATGAACGTCCTCGCGACGCCGTTGGACGCGGGTGGCCGGATACCGCAGAAGGAGATCAACGTCATCGGCACGATGCAGTTGCTCGCGGCGTGCCAGAAGTCGACGACGGTGCGGCACCTCGTCGTGAAGTCGTCCACCACCGTCTACGGTTCGAGCCCGCGCGACCCGGTGCTGTTCACCGAGGACATGACCGCAAGGGTCCCCCCGCGCTCGGGCTACGCCAAGGACTCCGTCGAGATCGAGGGGTACGTCCGCGGGTTCGCACGGCGGCGCCCTGACATCGGGGTGACGACGCTGCGGTTCGCCAACTTCATCGGGCCGACGGTCCGCACGCCACTGTCCGAGTACTTCACGCTGCCGGTGGTGCCGACCGTGCTGGGCCACGACGGGCGGTTGCAGTTCGTGCACGAGGACGACGGGATGGACGCGCTGCGGCTGGCCACCGTGGAGCAGCGGGCCGGGACGTTCAACGTGGCCGGTGACGGGATTCTCTTGCTGAGCCAGGCGGTGCGACGCGCCGGACGGCTGCCCGTCCCGGTGCCGGTGTTCGTCTCCACAGCGATGGACGGATGGCTGCGACGGGCCAACCTGCCGAGCGTGACCCCGGAGCACCCGCAGTTCCTGGCCTACGGCCGGGGGGTCGACACCACGCGGATGCGGGAGGGTCTCGGCTTCTCGCCCCGGTACACGACTGCGGCAGCGTTCGATTCCTTCGTGCAGGCACGCTGCCGGGACGGAATTGTCGACAGGGACCGGGTGCGGTCCGTCGAGCGGGCGCTGTCCAGCGCGCTCGAAGCGTGCCGGAGCCCGGCCGATGACTGAGCGGACGCCGTCCGACCTGCTTGACGAGTTCGTCGGGCTGGCCGGCGAACTGGCGCGGTCGGTGCTGGGGCCGGACGCGAACGACCGACTGGACGACGCGCTTGACCTGTTCCGCCGCCGGCTAACCGGCGACTACGAGGTCGACGTGTTCGGCTTCGACAAGGAGCTCACCGAGACGGTGCTGCTGCCGCTGCTTCGCCCCCTCTACCGGTACTGGTTCCGGGTCGACACCCGCGGCGTCGAGAACATTCCGGGGGACGGCGCGGCGCTGGTCGTCGCCAACCATTCCGGCACGATCCCGATCGACTCGCTGATGACCCAGGTGGCGGTGCACGACGAGCATCCAACCCATCGGCACCTGCGAGTGCTCGGAGCCGACCTCGTCTTCCGGCTGCCCGTCGTCGCGGACTTTGCGCGCAAGAGCGGGACCACGCTCGCGTGCAACGAGGACGCCGAGCGGCTGCTCGGCTCGGGCAGACTCGTGGGCGTCTGGCCCGAAGGGTACAAGGGCATCGGGAAGCCGTTCCGGGAGCGGTACCGGCTCCGCCGGTTCGGCCGCGGCGGATTCGTCTCGGCGGCGATCCGGGCGGGCGCGCCGATCGTGCCTTGCTCGATTGTCGGCGCCGAGGAGATC
>CAZMXH010000406.1:0-3483 GCA_964570165.1 uncultured Actinomycetes bacterium | reverse complement strand
CGTGGCCGGCCAGGCTGTGGCCGCCGCTGCGGACGGCCAGCTCCAGCCCGTAGTCCCGGGCGTACGCGACGACCGTGGCGACCTCGTCCGTGCTCGCTGGCCGCACGATGGCGCGCGGCCGCCGGTCGGCGCCGCCCATCATCACGGAGCGCGCCGCAGCATATTCGGCGTCACCGGGAGTGATCAGCCGGTCCTGGAAGGTCTGGTGCAACTGCGCGATCGCGTCGGCACCGATTGTCGAGGTTGTCATGTCAGAGCTCCTGTTCGACCAGGCGCGATCAGCGCCTGCGGTAGACGTGCATGGTGATCGGGGCGAACACGGCTATGATCAGCCCGCTGGCGATGAGCACGAGCAGGATGTCGCCGCCAGCCGGTGTGCCGTGGACGAGTCCGCGCACGGCGGTGACGAGGTGGCTGACCGGGTTGATGTCAACGAAGGCCTGCAGCCACCCGGGCATTGTGTCGGGGTCGACGAAGACGTTGCTGGCGAAAACCAGTGGGAACTGCACCAGGAAGCTGCTCATGGTGACGGCATTCGCCGAGCGCAAGGTCAGCCCGAGTAGTGCCCAGACCCACGACAGGCCGAACGCGAACACCAGCAGCAGCCCGACGGCCAGCGCGACGCCTGTGAAGCCGGCGTCCGGCCGGAAGCCCATCACGAGGCCGAGCCCCAGGACGATGGTGGCCGCGAGCAGGTTTCTGCCAGCATCGCTGATCAGGCCGCCGACGATCAACGCGGGCCGCCAGATCGGCATAGAGCGGAACCGGTCGAACGTGCCGCGTGTCTTGTCGGCATTCAGGTTGGCCCCGGTATAGCCGGTGATCAGTAGCACCGACATGACGAGCGAACCGGGCAGCAGGTAGCGCAGGTACTCGCTCGTCGATCCGGCGAGCGCGCCACCGAACAGATAGGTAAACATCACCGTGAACAGCACCGGGATGAAGATCGCGTCAGCCAGCTGCTCCGGAACGTGGTAGATCTTCAGCCAGCTCCGTCGGGCCAGCGTCAGCGATGCGGACACAGCGCCGGCGCGGCGCACGCGGGGTTGGGAGCGGATGGTGGGAAGGTGCGAACTAGTCGTAGTGGTCATGCTGCGTCCTCCGTCGTTGCTAGTTCGTGGCCGGTGACGGCGAGGAACACCTCGTCGAGCGTTGCCGCCCCGACCTCGGTCTTGAGCTGGTCGGGTGTTCCCTCTGCGACGACCAGCCCGCGGTCGATGACCGCGATCCGGTCGGCCAGCTGGTCGGCTTCGTCGAGGTACTGCGTGGTGAGCAGGACGGTGGTGCCGTCGGCCACCAGTGACCGGACGGTGTCCCAGACCTGCGCGCGGCTGCGGGGGTCGAGCCCGGTCGTGGGTTCGTCGAGGAACATCAGGTCGGGCTGGACGATGACGCTGGCGGCGATGTCGAGCCGGCGGCGCATCCCGCCGGAGTAGGTCTTGACCAGCCGGCCGCCGTCGTCGGCCAGCCCGAAGGCTTCCAGCAGCTCGTCGGCCCGGCGCCGCGCGCCCTTGCGGGAGAGGCCGAGCAGGCGCGCCAGGATGACGAGGTTCTCGATGCCGGTGAGATCGTCGTCGACGGACGCGAACTGCCCGGTGAGCGCTATCCGCTCACGAACCCATTCGGCGTCGGCCACGACGTCATGGCCGAACACCTCGGCACTTCCGTGGTCGGGCACCAGCAAGGTGGCGAGGATTCGAATGGTCGTGGTCTTCCCCGCGCCGTTAGGCCCCAGGAAGCCGTAGATTCCTCCTGCAGGCACGGAGAGGTCCACGCCGTCGAGGGCGCGGGTTTGGCCGAGCACCTTGATCAGCCCGGTGGCTCGGATCGCCAGTTCGGATCGGTTCGTATTCATGTCGTCGATGCTCGTCGCGCCGAGCCCCCGCGTCGTCGTACGGCGGAATGCACCTGCCCGGCGCCGCTACTCCCGCGGGAGTACGCTCGCCGGCCGATGCCGGCGCCCTGTCAGGGCGCCTAAGGTTCTGCTATGGCCATCGCCAACGGGGCTGTGAGGCGATCTGACGCCATCGGTGCGCTGAGCGTCGCCGTGCTCGTGACGGCGCACGCGGCGTTCGAACCCACCGGCCAGTCGCCGACGGTGGTCGATTTCGGGCTGTTGACTGCGGCCTCGCTGGCGCTGGTCGCTGCGCGGCGGCTGCCGCGTGTCGTGGTGGTGGTCTCCGCGGCGTGCGTGTTCGCGTACCTGGCCCGCGTGGGGCAGGACGTCATCGGTGTCGTGCCGGTTCTGGTGGCGATCTATGTGGCGGTAAAGGCGGGCCACCGGCTGTTGCCAACAGCGGCGAGCGTGCCTTTCATCGCCGCCGCGTTTGCGAACGCTTCGTCGCCCAGTGAGGGGATCCTGCCCATTGGCTGGTTTGCCGCTGCGGTGTGCCTGGGTGAGGTGCACCGGCAGTGGGAGGCTCGCGTCCGCGAGGCCAAGCTGCGGGCAGCGGAGGCGGAGCGGACCAGGGACGAGATTGCGCTGCGGCGGGCGGGTGAGGAGCGGCTGCGGATAGCCCGCGAGTTGCACGACTCGCTGACCCACAGCATCTCAGTGATCAAGGTTCAGGCCGACGTTGCCGTCCACCTGGCCCGTAAGCGGGGGGAGCCGGTGCCGGAGGCGCTGCTGGCGATACAGGACGCCTCACGGGAGGCGACCCGCGAGCTTCGGTCGACGCTCGATGTGCTGCGGGCCGAGCATGCTCCGTCCGGGGCAGGGCTCGCACAGCTGCCTGAGCTTGTGGAACGTGCTAGGGCTGCGGGTGTCACGGCCGCCGTGACGGTGACGGGGGAGCGGCGTCCGCTGCCGGCCGACGTCGACCGCACCGCGTACCGCATAGTGCAGGAGGCGCTCACCAATGTCGCCCGGCACGCAGGCACAGACGCCGCTCGGGTACATCTCGGCTATGCGGATGGCGAGTTCGTGGTCTCCGTTGACGATGACGGCAAGGCCCGAGCGGACGGTACGCCCGTGCCCGGTGTGGGCCTGATCGGGATGCGCGAGCGCGTCACGGCGCTCGGCGGGCGGCTCGAAACCGGGCCCAAAGACGAGGGCGGCTTCCGGGTCCACGCCGCGCTGCCCATTGACGGAGCACGGTCGTGATCAGGATCTTGCTGGTGGACGACCAGCCGCTCATCCGCGCGGGCTTCCGGGCGCTGCTCGACGCCGAGGACGACTTCGCGGTCGTGGCGGAGGCCGCCGACGGTAGGGAGGGCCTCGCGGCGGCAATCGAGCACCGGCCCGACATCGCGCTCGTCGACGTCCAGATGCCGGTGGTCGACGGGATCGAGATGACCCGCCGCGCCGTCGCCGACGAGCGCCTCCGCGGGATGCGCCTGGTCATCCTCACCAACTACGGCCACGACGAGTACGTGTTCAACGCCCTGCGCGCGGGGGCGAGCGGCTTCCTGGTCAAGGACACCGAACCGGCCGACCTCATTCACGGTATTCGCGTGGCCGCCAGGGGCGACGCGCTGCTTGCG
>CAZMXH010000405.1:241-3490 GCA_964570165.1 uncultured Actinomycetes bacterium | reverse complement strand
GCTTCCCCATGAGCGTGCGCCAGGGGAAGCACCGGCCCACCCACTGAACGTTGTCAAACGACAACGTCGCGGCGCCCCGATCTGACGGGCGGCGGGCCAGATTGACTACGCTCGCGAGCATGCATGCCTGGCGCGCCCCCGATCCGCCACGGCTGCCAGGTCGCGGGCAACCGGTGCGGCTGCACGACACGGCTAGCGATGAGCTGCTCCCAGCGGCGATCGGTCCGGCCGCCCGGATGTACGTATGCGGCATCACGCCCTACGACGCCACCCACCTCGGCCACGCCGCCACCTACATCGCGTTCGACGTGCTGAAGCGGGCATGGCTGGACAACGGTCACCAGGTGCACTACGTGCAGAACGTGACCGACATCGACGACCCGCTTCTCGAGCGCGCCCAGCGGGACGGCATCGACTGGGCCGGACTGGCAGCCGCGGAGACGGAGCTGTTCCGGAGGGACATGGCCTGGCTGGGGGTGCTGCCGCCGGAGCACTTCGTGGGGGCCGTCGAGTCGGTCCCGCTCATCGTCGACCTGATCGAACAGCTGCGTGCGGCCGGCGCCACCTACGATCTCGACGGCGACATCTACTTCCCTGTACAGGCGGACCGGCGCTTCGGCGCGGTGTCGGGGCTGGACCGCGCCGAGATGCTCCAGCTTTTCCCAGAGCGCGGCGGCGATCCCGAGCGCGCCGGCAAGAAGGACCCCCTCGATGCCCTGCTGTGGCGGCGGGAGCGGTCCGGCGAGCCGGCGTGGGACAGCCCGTTCGGCAGAGGACGCCCTGGCTGGCATATCGAGTGCACCGCCATCGCGCTGCACTACCTCGGCGAGGGGTTCGACGTCCAGGGCGGGGGATCGGACCTCGCTTTCCCGCACCACGAGATGTCGGCCTCCCACGCGCGCGCCCTCGGGCACCGGCCGTTCGCGCGCTGCTACGTGCACGCCGGCATGGTTGGCCTGGGCGGGGAGAAGATGTCCAAGTCGAAGGGCAACCTGAAGTTCGCCTCCCAGCTGCGCGAGGCCGGCGTGTCCGGGGCGGCCGTCCGCCTCGCGCTGCTCGGCGAGCACTACCGGGCCGACCGGGACTGGTCGGACGCCGCGCTGGATCTCGCCCAGGAGCGCCTCGCCCGGTGGCGCACGGCGGTCGCCGCCCCCGCCGGTCCCGATGGCGTCGCCGTCCTGGCGGCCGTCCGCGCACGCCTCGCCGACGACCTCGACACCCCTGGGGCGATCGCCGCGATCGACGAGTGGGCGGAGCAGGCCCGGCTGCACGGCGGCACCGACGCCGCCGCGCCCGCCCTCGTCCGCGACCTCGCCGACGCCCTCCTCGGCGTTACCCTCCGCTGATCGCGCAACGGCCGTTCGGCACGCCGGCGAACGGCACTAGGGGTTGCCGCGCCTGCGGAGGTAACGCTCGAACTCGCGGGCGATGTGCTCGCCGGAGGCCTCCGGCAGGTCCGCGGTGTCGCGCGCGGCCTCGAGCCGCTTGACGTACTCCGCGACGTCCGGGTCGTCGGTGGCGAGCTCCTCCACCCCGTGCTGCCATGCCCGGGCCTCCTCGGGAAGATCGCCGAGCGGGATCGACAGGTCGAGCAGGTCCTCGATCTTCTGCACGAGCACCAACGTCGCCTTTGGGCACGGCGACTGCGACACGTAGTGGGGGACTGCGGCCCACAGGCTTGTCGTGCGCCAGCCGCGAGTCATGGCGATGCTCTGGAACACGCCCACAATGCCGGTCGGGCCCTCGTAGCGGGACCACTCCAGCCCCAGCACCCGCGCCAGCTGGTCGTCGCTGCCGGACACCGTCACGGGAACCGGCCGGGTGTGGGGTACGTCGGCCAGCAGCGCGCCGAGGGTCACCACGTGGCCGACGTCCAGCCGCTCGGCCATGTCGAGCAACTCCGCGCAGAACGAGCGCCACCGCATGTTCGGCTCGATGCCGTGAACCAGGACGACGTCGCGCTCGCCGGCGCCCGGCCGAGCGAGCGACAGCCGCGTGGTGGGCCACTCCAGCTCCCGCAGACCTTCGTCGTCCAGCCGTACCGTCGGCCGGTTGACCTGGAAGTCGTAGTACTCCTCCGGGTCGATCTCGTCCAGGGGCTCGGCGTCCCAGCATTCGGCGAGGTGGTCGACCACCCCGGTCGCCGCCTCGCCGGCGTCGTTCCAGCCGGCGAACGCGGCGACCATCACCGCCTGGTCGTCGTCGTTGCCGGCCGGCCGGACGGGCTTGTTCGCTGGCATGCCGTCCAGACTACGACCTGAATGCCGGTGAGCCACTGTCCGGAGCACTCTCGGCCCGCACTGCGCGCCCGAGGGACTGTGCGCAGGCCTCAGCCGGAGCCCACCGCGAGCTCATCGATCTGCGCCCGCAGCACCTCGGGGGCAACGCCGCCCGGCCACCCTCGCAGCACCCGCCCCTCCTTGCTCACCAGCACCACCTGCGGGGGCTCCGGCGCGGCGTAGTCGAGCCACACCTTGCCGGTGCCGTCGATTCCGACCGGGTACGGGACGTCGTTGTCCCGCACGTAGTCGCGCACGCCGTCCTCGTCCGACAGCCCGGCGATCCCGACGAAGAGCACCGTTTCCTCGTACTCCGCGGCGAGCCGGTTGATCTCCGGCTGCTGTTCGCGGCACGGCTCGCACCACGACTCGAAGAACACCAGCACCAGCGGCCGCTCGGCCCACTGCGACGCCGCCTCGAGGTGCTCGCCGCCGAGCAGGTCGAGCTCGAACCGCGGCGCGGGGGGTGCTGTCGCGGGCGGCTCGGGGAAGCTGACGCCGTCGGGCACTGGGCCGGGAAGGCCGGCAGCGGAGCCGCCGCCGCCTGAGCAGCCGGCGAGTAACGCGGTGGCGGTGAGCACCGCTGCGGCGGCTCGGCTCACGAGAGCACCACCTCCGGAATGTCGTCCAGGTTGGGGTTCGGGATGATCGGCTTGGGTGGGTGGTCGCCGATGACCAGCGAGTGGCCATCGGCCGAGTCCAGGCCAGGGACCTCGATCATCATGACGCATACGGTCGGCTGCGGGTCGTCGCCAAGGTCCATGGACCACGCCTGCTCGGCCCGGCCCTGCGGCAACACGCCGGAGGCCACGCGCTCGCCTGCGGCGTCCTCCACGACGTACGGCGCCTCGGGGTGCGCGTAGCGGAATGCGCGGGCGCCCGTGCACGTGGCGCCGGGCTCCCGGATGTTGCCGTCCGGGATCACCAGCCGGATCGTGACCGACGGCTCGGGAGACGCCGCGCCGGCCGC
>CAZMXH010000405.1:0-231 GCA_964570165.1 uncultured Actinomycetes bacterium | reverse complement strand
GGTCGCCGGGTTGACGGTGACGTCGGGGCCGTTGCCGGCCGCCTCACCGCCCGACGCGCAGCCCACGATGAGCACCGCGCACAGCGCCGCCCACCGGGCGGCGAAGAGAGCCGCCGACATGATCCGCACCGGCCACCTCCCAGATCGTGGATGCCGCCGATGCCGCTGCCGGCGCCGCGATTCGGCCATCGCGGACCGGCAGCCGGCACCGGCGGCCGCCGTCAGTTGCCG
>CAZMXH010000404.1:0-3500 GCA_964570165.1 uncultured Actinomycetes bacterium | reverse complement strand
TCGGTGGAGGCGTTCCGCATCGCGACCTCGGGCGCCTCGCCCGAGACGCAGATCCACACGCACCTGTGCTACTCGGAGTTCGGCGACGTGCTGCCTGCCATCGACGCGCTGGACGCCGACGTCACAAGCATCGAAGCCGCACGCTCCCGCATGGAGGTGCTCGACGACCTGGCCGCGGCGGGGTTCTCCAGAAGTGTCGGCCCCGGCGTGTACGACATCCACTCGCCACGGGTGCCGAAGGCCGAGGAGATCATTAGCCTGCTGGATGCCGCGCTCGGCGCCGTGCCCGCCGACCGGCTGTGGGTCAATCCGGACTGCGGGCTGAAGACGCGCAAGTACTCCGAGATCGAGCCGTCGCTGGCCAACCTGGTCGCCGCGGCCGACTCGGTCCGCGCAGCGCGCGCACGAGTCACCCAGTAACGACCAGAGCCACCCGAGGGCGACGAAGACCGAGTGGTCACGGACTCCCAAGCGCGACGCCCCACGCTGGGCTACTCGTGCGGACGTCGCCGTCATAAACGACTCTCGACAGGCGGAGCGCCACCTAGAGAACGATCAGCGCTACGCAGAGGGCAAGCGTGGCGGCGCCCTGGAGCGCGGCTCGTCCGTAGATGACGCTGTCCCAGCGTTGCTGAAGGGCGCGGGCGTTGTCGAGGGTAACGCCGGCCTGGGCTGCCCGGGTCAGAGCTCTACTCGACCTCGTTGCGCACGTCGAACCGGGCAGGCGGCTGGATGGCCGGGTCAAGGACCACACGGACGATCTGCTCGTGCGTGTGCTTCAGCCACGCCCGGGCAGCCGCCTGCCGATCTGGCGTCGTGCGTCTGTCGTCCTCCCAGGCGTGCAGGTCCAGCACCACGGCATCACCGTCCGGCTGCTCGTATGTGGTGCGGATCGACTCCCAGGCCCCACCCACGCCGCCGGCCGGTCTGGAACCCTCCTGCGTCTTCACGATCGCCTGCCCGACCGGGTGGTCGCTGCACGCCGTCACCGTCGTGCCCTGCTCCACCAAACGGTCGCACCACCCGCTGCGGAGGAGATCGAACTCGTGAGCCGGGAACGTGTGCAGGGAGACACCACCGCTCATACCGTCCGGCAACCCGTCGGTGGCCGGAGCCTCCTTCGCCAGGGCCAGGCCTGCCATGCCCATCGCCTCGTCCACGTTCTCTACGCTGATCTCGACGAACCCCTCCGGGAGCGCGTCGAGGACCGCCTGCCTGTTCGCAGCCCCCTGTTCTCTGGGCGATGTCGGGAGATCGGGCTCGGGCGTCGGCTGGTGGCTTGGGGTCGACTCAGTACTCGGAGCGGCCGGCGCCGGCCTCGGGGCTTCCGCGATCAGCACGGGTGGCAAGGCGATGGCCGCGGTGACGATCCCAGCCACCACCGTCGCCCCACCGGTTGCGGCGACGACGGTGCGTCGGCGGCGCGCTGCGCGTCCGCGCCGGATCGTCTGGCTCACGGGGGTTGCCGGGACACCCGGCTCCCGGTGACCCGCGGAGCGCAATGCGGCAATCAGGTTCTGTTCCTCGGCGTCGGTCACGACGTCGCCTCCTCGGTCGTGGATGCCGGGGCTACGGGGAGCCGCTCGCGTAGGGTGGCGAGCCCCCGTGACGCCTGACTCTTGACGGTCCCTGGGGAGATTCCGAGCAGGCTGGCCGTCGTCTCGACGTCGTAATCCTCCGCATAGCGCAGCACGACGACAGCCCGCTGCCGAGCCGGCAGTGTGGCCAGCGCTTGTGCGACCTCATCGCGGTCCACCGCCGCGGCGGCGTGGTCACGTACGACGGCCGACTCGGGCGTCTCGGCCATGGCCCGCTCGCGGCGCCACGGCTTGCGCGTCTCGTCAATGGCCGCGTTGATCACTGCCTTCCTCGCGTACGGCCCCGGGCCCTCGGCAGCTTCGATCCGGGACCAGTTCAGGTAGACCCGTACGAGCGCTGCTTGGACGATGTCCTCGGCTCGGTGCCAATCGCCGCACATGAGGAACGCCGTGCGCCGCAGCGACCGCGACGAGGCCACGACGAACTTCTCGAACTCCGCGTCCTGCGCCCGTCGTGCGGCGCGTGACCACATCAAACCGGGTACCTCCTCGGGTTCGATGTCTGGACGCAACGGCAGGTCTCGGAGGTTGCCATGGGTGGACCGGAATGTCACGTTGCCGGGCAAGCGGGAACGTGCCATCAAGCTCGCGAAGCAGCATCCGCGCCGGGGCCAAACAGATCGAACCGATCGAATCAGCGGCTATCTCAGCGAGCGTGCTGATGGTTGGCAGTGGTCGCCGCCTCGAACTGCTTCCACGGGTCGCGGCGCAGCAGGCGAGCACCGAGCCGCGTTCGGCCTCGCACCGCGCGGGCAAAGCTGTCGGGCGGTACCACGAGGACCGGACAGTCGGCGTGGGCAATCAGGTACCGGCTCGTCGAGCGTCTGAGCAGGCGGCGCAACCGTCCGCGCCTGCGTGTTCCCACCACGAGCAGGTCGTCGTCGCGCCAGGCCATCCGCGCCAGCGCGCGGCCCGGCTTGCCTACGATCACTGTTCGATACACGGGCACATCCGACGGCACCCCGCCCAAGCCCTCCTCGAGCCGGGTTGCGATGAACTCCTCGGCCTGCCGGTCCATCCACTCGTCGGTCGGAGGCGCTTCGGTGCTCAGGCCGAGCGCATAGTGATCGGGACGGGCAGGCGGGCGTACGTGCACGACGTGGAGCTCCGCCGCACGCTGCCTGGCCTCGGCCAGCGCCTGGCGCAACGCACGCAGGCCGGGCAGGGAGCCGTCGAGGCCCACGATCACACGCCTGCGTTCAGTCGCGTGCATCCGCGCCGTTGAGGGCGTGCAGGGCGAGGGTGGCGTGCGCGTAGGCGCCGCCAGCGCGCATCTCCGCTGCCACCCAGACCGCCTCCATGATCTCCTCTGGGCTGGCGCCGGTACGGCGGGCGAGCTTGGTATGGCCCTTGATGCAGTACGGACACTGCGTCACGTGGGCTACTGCCACCGCGATCAGTTGCTTGGTCTTCTGCGGCAGCGCCCCGTCGGCGAACACCGCGCGGCTGAAGTCCTCGAACGCCTCATGGATCTTCGGAGCCAGCTCCTTGCGCTGGGCGGCGATCTCGGACGTGGTCGGATGGTAGAGCGTGTCGCTCATGCGACCCCCAGTTCCTACGTCACGGTTCTCGATGTCGACTGCTTAGTGCAGGCCGCACCTGTTTATACTACTAGAGCTGTAAAAAAAGCGCCCGAGCTCCGTTCCGTGGTCGGCCCGCGGAGGGACGGTTGTCCGCGCGTTGCCGGTCTTCGATATTGAAACCGCACCGTGATACCGAGATTGCCGCTACTCGCCAGTAGGCTGCCCGCCGGCGGCGGTTTGGATATTGACGTGCAGTTCCGGTATCAGGCCGGGCCGCACGCAGACAGTGCTAGCGGATGTCCCAGCTTCCCGGCAGCGTCAGCGGCCCGGATGCTGGCAAGCCCAACCGTACGGCGTGGGGGGCGAGCCGTCCCCAGGC
>CAZMXH010000403.1:0-3505 GCA_964570165.1 uncultured Actinomycetes bacterium | reverse complement strand
CGGCGAGGAGGATCCCGTCGGTCATCAGCTTGATCCGGGTGTCGTCGCTCACCTCGTCGGTGAAGCGCATCTTGTAGCCGACGACCGTCCCAACCGGTGTGTCGAGCTCCTCGGCGATCCGCTCGGCCACCGTGCGGGCCGCGACCCGGCGCGGCTGGGTGTGCCCGATCCTGCCGTGGAGGCCGCGGCCGAGCTCGAGGCAGATCTTCGGCAGTTGGGTGGTCTTGCCGGAGCCGGTCTCACCCGCCACAATCACCACCTGGTGGTCGCGGATGGCCGCCGCGAGCTCACCTTTGCGCTGGCTTACCGGCAGCTCTGGAGGATAGGACAGCGCCGGGACGGTAACCCTCCGATCGGAGCGCGTCTGCGACGCGAGCGGCGAGTCCATGACTCCCATTGTGGTATCGGGCAAAACCCACGATCCTGTTCTGCCTGACGCAGCGACGCGAGGGAGGTGCGGGCGTGGCGCACGTCGCACTCAGGAACGTAACGAAGGTCTTCCCGGGCGGAACGGTGGCGCTCGATAACGTCAACCTCGACGTCGGCGACGGCGAGTTCGTCGTCCTTCTGGGCCCGTCGGGCTGCGGCAAGTCTACCCTGCTGCGGATCGTCGCCGGTCTGGAGGAACCCACCGCGGGCAGCGTGCTGCTCGACGGTGAGCCCGCGGACCACCTTCCGCCTTGGGAGCGCGGCGTAGCCATGGTCTTCCAGCACTACGCGCTCTACCCGCACATGTCCGTGGGCGAGAACATCGGCTTCCCGCTGAAGGTCGCAGGCCTGGAGGCGGTGCCGCGACGGCAGCGCACGGAGGACGCCGCCCGCGCGCTCGGCATCGCGGATCTGCTCGAACGCCGGACGGCCCATCTGTCCGGCGGGCAGCGCCAACGGGTGGCGATGGGTCGGGCGATCATCCGCGACCCCCGGCTCTTCCTGCTCGACGAGCCGCTGTCGAACCTGGACGCCGGGTTACGAGCCGAGCTGCGGACCGAGATCTCCGCGCTGTGCCGGCAACTCGGTGCGACGTCGATCTACGTCACCCACGACCAGCGCGAGGCGCTGACGATGGCCGACCGGCTGGCGATTCTCAGCAACGGCGCGTTGCAGGACGTGGGAACCCCGACCGAGGTCTACAACCGTCCGGCGACGTCGTACGTCGCGACCTTCCTCGGCAACCCGCGGATGCAGCTGCTGGAAGCGGTGGTGCAGGCGATGCCGGACAGCCACATCGACCTCGTGATCGGCGAACAGTCGCTGCTGCTGCCGTGGAGCCACTCCCGCGCGCGGATCATCTCGCGGTATCACGGCGAGCGGATCGCGGTCGGGATCCGCCCCGAGGCTCTGACCCCGGTCGCCCCCGACACACCCGGCGACGTGCTGTTCGGCTCCATCAGCTATCTGGAGCACCACGGCCACGAGACGCTGGCGTTCGTCGACGTGGGCGCCACCAGTGTCGTCCCGGAAGGCGTGGAGCCGGCGCCCGCCAGGGTGGGCTCCGGTCGGCCGGGAGCGCTCGGCCGCTTCCTCACCCGGCTGACCGGGCAGGCCGGCGTGAGCCAGGACGGAGGGACCTCTCACGGCAAGCACCACCGACGACCCGGCGAGGTACCGGTGCGGCTGGCCCCCTATCCGGGGATCCGTCCGGGCGAGGCGCTGGCCGTCGCGGTGGACGTTGAAGCGCTGCATTTCTTCGACACCCGGCGCGGGCACCGGATCGACGTGAGCTGGCGCGGTTGACCTACCGGCTAGTGATCGACGAGCGGACGGCAGCCCGGTGTGCCCGGGCCGACCAGGCGATGCACCCGCCCCAGACCAGCACGGCAGCGGCGTAGATAGCCGGCCGAGCCCCGGGCGCGACCGATATCCAGTCGCTGACCAGCAGGTTGTGCAGGTTGGTGACGACGATCAGCCCGCCGACCAGCGAGCCGAGCATCCGGCCGGGGATGTGCCGGGCCAGCCACGCCGCGATCGGCGCCGCGAGCACGCCCCCGGCCAGCATCACGGCGACCCAGTGGAGGTTGATTCCCGTGACGCCGAGGCCCACCACGAAACCGGTGCTGCCCGCAACGACGACCGCGAACTCGGCGGCACTCATCGATCCGATCACCATGCGCGGCTCGATCCGGCCGGTGGCCAGCAGCGCCGACGTGAATACCGGGCCCGACCCGCCCCCGCCGGTGGAGTTGAGAAAGCCACCGAGCAACCCGACGGGCGTGAGGAGGCTCGTCGGCACATGCCCGGTCGTCGCCGACCGGGAGTTGCCCCTCACGGTGAAGCGCACGAGTATGTAGCACCCGAGGAGGAGCAAGATCATCGCCATCAGCGGACGGGCAGCCGCGGTCGACAGCCAGCTCAGGAATATGGCGCCGACGAATGCGCCCAGCGCTCCCGGGAGCGCGATCAGCCGCACCACGCGCCACTCGACGTTGCCGAACCGCCAGTGCGCGTAGCCGGCCACCAACTGGGACCCCACCTGCGAAAAGTTGACGGTCGCGGACGCCAGCGCAGGAGTCGTTCCGGCCAGCAGCAGCGCGGATGTCGAGGTCACGCCGTAGCCCATGCCCAGGCTGCCGTTGATCAGCTGGGCGCCGAACCCCACCAGCCCCAGCACGAGCAGCACCTGCATGAGCCATACCCTAGCATTTTGATAGGAGTAGCCGGTTTATGTTGACCACGTTCAGCAGGGTTGCCCGCGCAACACGAGGCCCGCGTGCCTGTTGCTGCGCGGCTACTCCTGGTGCGGCCCGCGACCCGTTACGTCGCCCGATAGCGCAGGAAGCGGTAATGCAGACCTGTGACGGACGTGAGCCACTCGCCGGCCGACGCCAGCGTCCAGCCGTCGTCCAGCGTCGGGGCGAACGTGTCACCGTCCACATCGGTGCCGATCTCGGTGATCTCGGCCACGGACGCCAGCGGCATCGCTTCCGCGAACACCCGGGCGCCGCCGATCACCCAACATGTCGAACCGCGCGCGAGAGCCGTCGCGTCCTCCAGCGATCCCACGACGTCCGCGCCAGGAGCGATGAGATCCGACCGGCTGGAGAGGACGATGTTCCGGCGGTCGGGCAACGGTCTGTAGCGGACCGGCAGCGACTCCCAGGTCCGCCTCCCCATGATCACTGCGCTGCCGCGTGTAACCGCCTTGAAGTGCGCCAGATCCTCCGGCAGGTGCCAAGGCAGCCGCCCGTCGCGTCCGATGACACCCTTCGTGGACTGCGCCCAGACCAGGCCCAGCGTCATACCGCGACCGGCGCCTTGATCGCGGGGTGATGCTCGTAGCCCAGGACCTCAACGTCCTCGTAGCGGTAGTCGAAGATCGACTTGCGGGGCGCCAGCCGGAGCTGCGGGAACGGGTACGGCTCGCGGGTCAACTGCTCGCGGACCTGGTCGAGGTGGTTGTCATAGATGTGGCAGTCGCCTCCGGTCCAGATGAACTCGCCAGGCCGGTAGCCGGTCTGGGCGGCGACCATGTGCGTGAGCAGGGCATAGCTCGCGATGTTGAACGGAA
>CAZMXH010000402.1:0-3523 GCA_964570165.1 uncultured Actinomycetes bacterium | reverse complement strand
TCAGCAGCGGGTTGGCCGGCGTCTCGACCCAGATGACCCGGGTCTCCTGCCGGACGGCGGCCCGGACCGCGGCAACGTCGGTCACCGGGGCGGCCGTCCACGACACGTCCCACCGGTCGAGCACGCCCGCAACCAGGCGGTACGTCCCGCCATACGCGTCGTCGGGCAGCACGAGGTGGTCTCCCGGGCGTAGCAGCGCGCGCAGCAGGGTGTCCTCCGCCGCCATGCCGCTGGCGAACGCGAATGCGCGGGTACCGTCCTCGAGCGCCGCCAGGCACTCCTCCAGCGCGCTTCGCGTCGGGTTGGCGGTGCGGCTGTACTCGTATCCGGCGCGCCGTACCCCGACACCGTCTTGGGCGTACGTGCTGGTGGCGTAGATCGGCGGAACCACCGATCCGGTGGTGGGCTCGGGCTCCTGACCCGCGTGGATCGCCACGGTCTCAAACTCATGCACGATGTCGAACCATACGCACACGACCTCGGTCTCGTCCGTCAGGGACCAGATCGGGTCGCCGAGGTGCTCCCGGATGCGGCCGACGGAGTACTCGTGCCAGAACGACCGGTGCTGCTCCCGCCAGTCGTTAAGGTCCACGAAGCCCTCACCCTCGGCAGCCGCGAACTCCCAGGTGACTCTCCCGAACGGGACGACTTCCACCTTCGTGACGCGTACCAGACCCACCGGGTGCCCGTCATCGCCTAGCAACACCAGCCGCTCGCCGGGCCAGGGCGGCTCTTCGCCATCTGCCTCGTAGTCCACGAGCAGCCCCGCCGTCGCCCGCTTGGCACCGTGCACGACGAGATCGGTGAGGCGCCGGCGCAACTCTCCGGGTGAACCGAGCTCGAGCGCCCGCAACGCACCGGCACGTCGCCAGCTCATGAGTCCAGCCGACCACCTCGTGCGAGTGGTCGCAACCCGGGCCCGGCCGAAGACGCCGGGAACCAGGCCGCCACGACTTCGTCAGCGTAGCGATCGGCCGGACGGGGCCGGCTCGGCAGGCTGCTCAGGGACGGTGAGCCGTGGTAGCAGCGTGTGTACCAGCGGGCCGATCGACACCGCGTACAGCACGGTGCCGACGCCCACAGTGCCGCCGAGCAGCCAGCCGGACCCCAGCACCGTGAGCTCGATCGAGGTGCGGACGAGCCGTATCGAGCCTCCCGTGCGGGAGACCAGGCCGGTCATCAGGCCGTCGCGCGGGCCGGGACCGAGCCGCGCACCGATGTACGCCGCGGTGGCCACACCGTTCAGCCCTACCCCCGCCACGAGCACCGCCCCACGGATCGGCAGCGAACCCGGAGCTGGCAGGACCGCCAGCGCCGCGTCGACCGCCAGGCCGATGACAACGACGTTGCTCACCGTGCCGATGCCCGGCCACTGTCGCAGCGGGATCCAGGCCAGCAGCACGAGGGCACCCACGACGATCGTCACCTGGCCGAAGGTCAGCGGAAGGTGCGCCTCCAGGCCTTGGTGCAGGACGTCCCACGGGTCCAGCCCGAGCCCGGCTCGAAGCATCAGGGCTAGGCTGATGCCGTACAGCACGAGCCCGACGTACAGCTGGACCAGGCGGCGAGTCATCACGATGCGCTACCCTCACACGTAACTGGCCTGGTTCTCAATAGCCAATTACGAGAAGTGGCCTTCCAGGCGCGGGGCTCAGCTGCCATACTGGACCGTATGCGTTCGGTAAGCGGACATCATCTGACTCGCCTGCTCGGCACCTGGCACACCGCCGCCGATCACGCGCCGACCTACGCCCAGCTCGCGAGCGCGATCCGGATGCTCGTGCTCGACGGCCGGTTGCCGCTCGCTACCCGGTTGCCGGGAGAGCGTGAGCTCGCGCGGGCGATCGCCGTCAGCCGCACGACGGTCACCGCCGCATACGAGGCGCTTCGCAGCCAGGGCTTCGCGTCGAGCCGGCAGGGATCGGGTACGTGGACGACCCTGCCGGACACGGCCGCCAGGCCGTCCGCAGCGGTCCCGTTCGTCCCTGTATCGGAGGAGAGCGGACTCATCGACCTGGCGCACGCCTCGCCCGAGGCGCCCGCCACAGCGCTGCGCGAAGCGTACGAGTGGGCCCTCGGCCAACTGCCGCGCTTCGTGCACGGGCACGGATACAGCTTGCAAGGCATCCCCGAACTGCGCGACGCGATCGCCGAGCGCTACACCGCGCGCGGGCTGCCGACCACGCCGGACCAGATCCTCGTCACCGCCGGCGCCCAGCATGCGTTCTCCCTGGCCGTCTCGCTCGTCGCGGACGCGGGCGATCGAGTGCTCGTCGAGCACCCCACGTACCCGAACGCGCTGGACGGCATCCGCCGGATGCACGTCCGTCCAGTCCCGGTCCCGCTGACCGATGACGGCTGGGATCTCGACGCGATCGAGGCGGCGCTGCGGCAAACCGCGCCCCGGCTGGCGTACCTCAGCCCGGACTTCCAGAACCCGAGCGGGCTGCTCGCCTCGGATGCGGAGCGCACCGCCGTGGCCCGCGCCGTCACAAGGTCGCGAACGCGTACCGTCGTCGACGAGACCCTCGCGGAACTCGCGCTGGACGACCGCGCCCTGCCGCCGCCGCTCGGCGCGTACCTTCCGGACGATCTGGCAATCACCACCGGTACGGCGAGCAAGACGTTCTGGGGCGGTATCCGGGTCGGCTGGCTGCGTGCCGACCGGACGACCGTCCGCCACCTGGCAGCCGTCCGTGCCACCGTCGACAACTCCACCGCGCTCGTCGAGCAACTCGCCGTGACGCACCTGCTCCGACGGATCGACGAGATCCGCGCCGCCCGGCGGGCCGAGCTCGCGGCCCGGCGCGACAGCCTCGTGACGGCTCTCGCCGAGCGGCTGCCCTCCTGGCAGGTGCGGGTGCCGAGCGGCGGGCTGGTGCTGTGGTACGACATCGGCGCTCCCGTCAGCAGCGCGCTGGCCGCCGCCGGCGAGCGTCACGGGGTACGGCTGGCCGCCGGGCCGAGGTTCGGGGTCGACGGCGCATTCGAGCGCCGCCTGCGGTTGCCGTACACGCTGCCGGTGAACGTGCTCGCCGACGCCGCCGACCGGATCGCGGCCGCGTTTCACGCGGTGACTGGTGGCGAGCACGCAGAGTCACAACTGCACGAGGCGTTCGCGTGAACGTGGCGGGCGGAACAGGCGGCGCGTCCGCTGGCGTTGCCTGGGTGAGCGAGGAGGTCTGATGGCGCTGTTCAACTGGTCGACGAAGTCTCGGATGGTTACGGCCGACGATGCGCTTCCCGGGCGGGAGACCCGGCCGTTCGAGCTTGCCGGCATCCACACCGTGCTCGGCACCCCCATCGAAGGGGAGCGGCCGACCGGCTACGAGGAGATCGTCCTGGGCATGGGCTGCTTCTGGGGCGTCGAGCGGGGCTTCTGGCAGCTGCCCGGCGTCTGGACGACCGCCGCCGGATACGCCGGGGGCTACACGCCCAACCCGACCTACGAGGAGGTGTGCACGGGGCTGACCGGCCACGCTGAGGTGGTCCGCGTCGTCTACGACCCCGCGAAGGTGAGCTA
>CAZMXH010000401.1:0-3530 GCA_964570165.1 uncultured Actinomycetes bacterium | reverse complement strand
CCCGAACGGCGCCGGCAAGACGACGCTCATGCGGGTGCTGGCCACGGTCGCCAAGCCGACGTCGGGCCGGGTGGCAGTGCTCGGCCGCGACCTGTCCGAGCAGCGTGCGCTGCGGGACGTCCGCCGCCGGCTCGGCTACCTGCCGCAGCAGTTCGGCTACTACCCGCGGTTCACGGTGCGGGAGTTCGTCGAGTACTTCGCCTGGCTGAAGGCGATGCCGGCGGACGGCGTGCCCACGGCGGTGGACCGCGCGATCGACCGGGTGGGCCTGACCGACCGCGCCGACGACAAGCTGAAGAAGTTGTCCGGCGGCATGCTGCGCCGGGTCGGCATCGCGCAGGCCATCGTCAACGACCCCGACCTGCTCCTGCTGGACGAGCCGACCGCCGGCCTGGACCCGGAGCAGCGGGTCGACTTCCGGGAACTGCTGCGGACCATCGGCGTGGACGCCTGCGTCCTCGTCGCCACCCATCTGGTCGAGGACGTCACGGCGGCCTGCACGAACGTCACCATCGTGAACGAGGGACGAGCGATCTTCCGGGGCACCCCGGGCGACCTCGTCGCCGCAGGGGAGGGGACGCCGGACGGCGACACCCCGATCGAGCGCGGCTACACCGCCGTCCTGCGCGCCGACCGGCAGCGATGAGCCGGACGACCCGGCGCGTCCTGCGCACCGAACTGCTGCGCGGCACCGCGTCGCCGGTGGCGGCCGCGACTGTGGTCGTCGCCGGGCTGGTCATGCTGTTCAACGGGTTCGACCGCAGTCCACTCGCCGACCAGTTGCTCGCGCTGCCGGAGGCCGAGCAGCTGGAGTGGATGGGGCGATACGTGCATGCGGCGCGGTCCTGCGACGGTGACGCGCTTGCCGAGCCGGCGGAGAAGCTGCGGTGAGCCCGACGACCCGGAAGGTGCTCCGCACGGAGCTACTGCGCAGCGCGGCGCCGGTCGCGGCGATGACCACGCTGGTGCTCGGTGCGCTGATGATGTACTCGCTGGCGGACGGCTGGAGCGGCTGGCCCGGACGCTGGATGCCGTTCGCGGCGTCGATCCGGATGAGCTTCCTTTCGCTGGCTCCGTTCGCCGTCGCGTGCGGCGCCTGGCAGGCTGGGCGCGAGCGGCGCCGCCGCATCGGAGAGCAGCTCGCGGCGGCCGCGCGTCCTAGCTGGCAGCCGCTGGTCGCGACGTGGGCCGCGGTCACGCTCGGCGCGACAGCCGGATTGCTGGTCGTCATGGGCGCCGGTGCGGCGCTGGTCGCGCCCGTCGCGACGTACGCCGGGGGCGGCTGGTGGTGGCTTCTCGCGGTGGCGGCCCTGGCGATGGCCGCGATGACTGCAGTGGGCGTGGCGCTCGGCCGCGCGTTGCCGTTCCGGCTCACCGCCCCGGTCGCGGCGATCGTGACGTACACGCTGCTGGTGTACGCCGTGGACGACGCCGGGCGGCTGTACGGCGCGGAATGGCTGACTCCCGTCCTCTCGTACTACGAAGCTCCGGGCTCCATGCTCGAGTCCGGCGTGAGCCTGTTGCAGGCGCTGTGGTTCACCGGGCTCGCGGGGACCGTGCTCGCGCTCGCCGGGGGGCGACGCAAGTGGTTCGCCGCGGTTCCCGCCGCGCTGGCCGCGGCAGGTGCGGTGCCGCTGCTCGGCGGGCCGCCGTACGCCTCGTGGGAGCTGGACCCCGCTGCCCGGGAGCTGGTCTGCACCCAGGAGCAGGACGTCTGCGTAGCCCGGCTGGAAGCCTTCCTGCTCGATGACGTGACGGAACCAGCGCGCGCGTTCCTCGGCCGGCTCGATGGCATTCCGCAGGCGCCGACCCGGGTGGTGCCCATGCTGAACACCGACGTTGATCTGGACGGTCGCGCTGCGCTGTTGCTGTCGGACTTCGACGTAGACCTGCTCGGCCGGCCGGTGGACCCGGACTGGAGGCAGCACTTCGGCTGGGTCCTGGGAACCCCGTGCGCGGGCTATGAGCAGCTGGACGCGGTCGCCCAGGCGTGGGCGGCGCAAGGAGCGGCACGGTTCGGAGGACTGGAAGGGAACCCACAGGACGTGCTGCTGGCCATGCCCGAGAACGACCAGCGGGCCTGGGTGAGCGCGTACGTCGAGGCGACTCGCACCTGCGACGAGGAGGTGCTGACCGAGTTGGCTGAGGAGCTTCGCTGACCGTGGTGGCCTCGACATTACGCCGCTCCGGACGGCATGCCCGACCGAGTGGGAGACGTCGACGCCTCGCCGTGCTGTACCTGCAGGCCAGGGGGGTGCCTGCGCTCGCGGCCGGGCTCGCGTCGGTCGGGCTGCTCGCGTGGGTCGCGGCGGAATGGCTGACGAGCCGGGAATGGGCCGCCGGCGCAGTCGAACGGTGGCCGGTCGCCACCCTGGCACCTGTGCTCGCGGCCGTACTCGTGTCGGCCGGGCTGGCGGGGGCGGACGAGGAGCTGGAGCGGACGACGGCCGTGCCGTGGCGGCGGATCAGGGTGGTTCACGTGATCATTGCGGCGGTGGCCGCCAGCGCCGCCCTCGTCCCCATCGGGCTGTGGGAACCGCAGACGTACGGCGCGTTCGAGCTGGTTCGCAACACGGGGGCGGCGGTCGGCCTGGTGGCGGCGGCTTCGGTGGTCCTGGGCGCCCGGCCGTCGTGGGTCCCGGTGACCGTGTACACGGCGGTCGTCGCGGTCATGGTCCCCGGCACGGAGGCCGTCACGTCCTGGTGGACATCGTGGTGGGCATGGCCCGTGCAGCCCTGGAGTGCCACGCACGCCGGATGGGCCGCGCTTGCCGCGTTCACCGCCGGTCTCGCGCTGTACGGCCGGCTCGGCGCCCGCCCGTCGCGGGAAGAGGACACCGCGTAGGGCCCCTAAGAGGCCTTGGCGACCGCCTCGTAGAGCTCGTCCTTGGACATCTTCGACCGCCCGGTGACTCCGAGGTCTCCCGCCCGGTCGTACAGCTCCTGCTTGGAGAGGCCTTCGAGGTCCTCGCCGGACTCCCGGCGGCCGCGGCGCTGCCCGTCGTCCGCGCCGGCTCCGTCCCCGCCGCGGCGGCCCTTGGCCCGGTCGATGCTCTGCTGGAGCGCCGATACCAGGTCGACCACCTTCTCCTCCGGCTGCGCAACCTCCTCGACCTGGGGTTCCTCGCCGCTCGCCTTCTGCTCGATCAGCTGCAGCACCCGCTCGCGATGCGTGTCGCGGTAGTGCTCGGGGTCCCAGTCGGTCGCGAGCTCCCGGATGAGCTGCACCGCGGCGTCGAGCTCCCGCTTTGGCGGCTCCTGCCGCTCGGGCAGCCGGCCGACGGTCTTCCGCGGGTCCCGGACCTCGTCGGCGAAGTACATGGTGTTGAGGATGAGTACCTCGTCGGCCGGGCGTATCGCCGCGAGGTACTCCTTGTTGCGCATCACCAGGGTGGCGATGCCGGCGAGGCCGGCGCGGTCCATTGCCTCGCGGAGCAGTGCGTAGGCGTGCTCGTTCTCCTCGTCGCGCGGAGCGAGGTAGTACGACTTCTGGTAGTAGATCGGGTCGATCTCGGCGAGCCTGACGAAGT
>CAZMXH010000400.1:0-3539 GCA_964570165.1 uncultured Actinomycetes bacterium | reverse complement strand
GGATCGCTACCCACGGGACCCCGATACCGATGCCGACGCCAAGGGCGATCTCGACGCCAAGCTCGGCGATCTGCAGGTCGCGTGCGCGCTGCGCCAGTTCCAGCAGCACGATCACAAACGGAAGGGCAAGGCCGTCGTTGACGCCTGACTCGACGTTGAGCAGGTGGCGCAGGCGGCGCGGCACCCGTTCGTCGCCGACGAGAGCCGCGGCGAAGACAGGGTCGGTGGGGGCCAGGACCGCGCCGATCAGGAGCGACTCAGTCCAGCCCAGGCCGACGAGGTAGTGGGCGAGCAGTGCGGTGACCAGCAGGGTGAGAGGCAGTCCCCAGCCGAGGGCTCGCCCGGGCAGCCGCCATGCCGATCGAAGGTCGGTCCAGCCGACCCGCATGCCGTCGGTGAACAGGACGGCGAACAACGCGAGCACCGCGAGTGTTGACACGATCTGGTCGCCCGGCTGGATGCTGACGATGCCGGTGACATGGTCGCCCAGTAAGACCCCCGCCGCGAGGAACAGCACGGCCGTCGAGAGCACGGTGCGGTGCGCCAACGCTGAAACCAGCACGGCCAGCAGGAGGGCAACCGAGTAGGCGACAAGCAGCGTCATCAGTTCAATCGCGCACCCGAAGCTCGGTCAACAGCCCCCGGCGCAGACAAGCCCGATGCGGACCTGGTGCGGGGCAGGAAGAGCGCCGGGCCCAGTGCCAGCAGGGTCAGGGCGACCGCCCACCAGACGGTGTGATCGAAGGCGGTGGCGAGGAGGGGCGCGAGGTGAGCCCGCACTGCCGGGCTCACCTGTTGGACGGCGTTCAGGCCACCGCCGGCCGCGGATTTGGGCAGCTCGGCCGTGATCTGGTGTTCGAGTACGACAGCGATCAGGGCAGTGCCGATCGAGCCGCCGACTCGCTGGATGCTGTTGAGTGCCGACGTGGCCCGCGCTACAGCCGATGAGTCGAGCGCCTGATAGGCAGCGGCCATGGCCGGCTGCATCACCATGCCCAGGCCCATCCCCTGGACGAACTGGGTGGCACCGAGGGCCCAGTAGGACGCGTCCGCGCCGGCGCGGGTGAGTGGGAGCAGCCCGAGGGTGGAGATCACGACCCCGACGAGGACGACCTTGCCGGATCCGGACCGGTCGACCATCCGCCCTGCAACCGGCAAGGTGATCACGGCCCCGAGGCCACGTGGCGCCAGCAACAGGCCGGCCACCAGGGCCGACTCGCCGCGCACGATCTGGAAGTAGAGCGGCAGAAGCAGAAGGGTGCCGAAGAACGCCACGGAGAAGAGCATCGTCGTAGTCGATGATGCGGCGACGGCCCGAATGCCTAGCAGCCGCACGTCAAGCAAGGGTTTCGGAGTGCGGATCGCGTGCAACGCGAACGCCCCAATGAGCAACAGCCCGGTGCCGATCGGGATCAGGACCCGGGGCGAGGCAAACCCTCCGCGCGCCGCTGTCTCGGCCAGACCGTAGACCAGAGCGACCAGCCCCGGCGAGAGGAGGGCGACACCGACGGCGTCCATCCCGTCGGCCCGCTCAGCCCGGTCGGCCGGGATGAGCCTGAGCGCGAGGGCGATCGCCAATGCGCCGACAGGAACGTTGACGAAGAAGATCCACCGCCAGGAGAAGTCGGTGACTATCCAACCCCCGATCACCGGACCCAGCATGGGCGCAAGCATCGCGGGGATGCCAGCGATGCTCATCACACGTCCAATGCGCTGGGGGCGTGCGGCGCGAGTAATGATGGTGATCGCCAGTGGCATGACCATTCCTCCGCCGAGGCCCTGGACGACCCGGAACGCGATCAAGGACCCAGCCGACCAGGCGAGCCCGGAGAATACGGATCCGGTCACGAACAGCACGACTGATACGAGGTAGACGCGCTTGGCACCAAACCTGTCCGCCGCCCATCCGCTCATCGGGATCACCAGCGCGAGCGCGAGCAGGTACCCGGTGGCCACCCACTGAATCGTCGACAATGAGGCAGCGAAGTCGTGCGCGAGGGTGGCGATCGCCACGTTCACGATGGTCGCGTCGAGTATCGACATGATGGCACCGAAGATCGCCACCAAGCTGACCACGATCACATCGCGGGTAAGGGGCTCCTGTGGACCGGTGGAGGGTCGAGCTACAGCGCCGCTTGCGTGGTCGGGCGTCAGCGACGTGCCCGGATGGCTCGTCTTCAGGCGCACGCTAGTTGCTCCTCACTGAGTGCCGGTTCCCTATCTCCCAGGATGCGCCCGGCACAGTGAGAGCTTGATGAGAAGTCCTGGCGGCGTGGCTGCGCGAAGTCGCCGAAGAGGGTTCACAGTTGGGTGATGCGTGGGAAGGTGGCAGGTGTGGGGAGTAGCAGCGTGGGGGCGGCCGAGATGCGCGCGGGCGGGCGCAGCGCGGGAAGCATCTGGCGGCTGTGGACGTCTGTGGCGGTCGTATGCACGGCTGCAACGGTCGTGGGCTACGCCGTCGCAGAAGCCACGGTGGGACTTTGGACCGGCACCGTCTACGGGTTCGCCGCAGGCGCCCTTCTTGTGATGCTGATCGACTCAATCTGCCGTCACGTAGCGACACCTCGACCTGAACGGGACCGTATGGAGTGTCCACTGCCTGCCCGGGTAGCGGTGGTCATGCACGTTCCGGTCCACGGCACGCCGGCCGGTGGGCTCGCAGAAGTGGTGACAGCCGGCGTGCGGTATCCGAGTAGCAGCACCAGCCCGGTGATGGTGAGTGCAGCTGCGAGAATCACGCGGCGCATCGGCGGCTCCTCTGGTCCTCGGTTCAGAACGCGAAGGTCTCGGTGTGGATCTGACGCGCGGGCACACCGGCTCGGCGAAGGACGGCGATCGCGGCACCCGGTGAATCCGGGTGGGCCGCACACGTAGGCGTCGTGCTCGGGCATGTCCGCGATGATCTCGCGGAGCCGATCTCCGACTAGAACATCACTCGGGCCACCCGACGGGCCGGTCCGGTAATACACCACGTGGCCGCGAAGCCAGGCGAGGTGGTCCAGCTCTCACCGAAGTACGAGGTCGTCGTCGTGCGAAGCGCGGTAGATCAGCGTGACGTCACCCGACGAGGCCGGCAGTGGCCATGAGCACGTCAGGGTAGTCGCGCACCAGGGTCACTGCCTGCGCGACGAGGTCAGTCTGCGTGGTGATCGCGTACCCGGAAGCGATCAGCACGCCGTGGGCGACGATCAGACCGACGACGGTGCTGGTCAGTCGCAGCCGCATCGGGACATAGTGAGGTGAGGACGACGCCCAGCCTCGGTTGGGGACCGGTCTTGGCGTCCAGGTCAGCATGCTAGCCGCCGGATCTGTTCTCCCAACGGAAGTACCGGATCGCAACGACCACGCCAGCGGCGCCCCATGCCGCGACTATGGCGAGATCCATCCAACGAAATCCGGCGCCGGCGGTAGCGGGGTTGAAGTCGGCCTGCAGCGCCGCGGCCAGGTGGTGGATGGGGAACAGATCGGCGAACGTCGTCAGCCATCCCGGGGCGTTGTTGTCCAGCGGGAAGAAGATCCCGGAGACGAACAGGATGGGG